>JAZDKH010000190.1:0-4644 GCA_043803325.1 Methanobacteriota archaeon
AGGATGAAGAAGCAGAAATTTGTGATGTCCGGATACCTGGCAACCATGGGATTCGGCCTTCCCGGTGCAATAGCCGCAAAGCTTGCATATCCTGATCGGTCTGTCTTCTGCATCACCGGGGATGGCGGATTTACGATGGCAATGGCAGATTTTGTTACTGCGGTTACCTATGATCTCCCTTTGGTTGTGGTCATCCTCAATAATCGGGAACTTGGGATGATCCGGGTGGAACAGAAGGTTGAGAATTACGAGAACTATGCGACGAGCCTAAGCAACCCCGATTTTGTCATGTATGCAAAAGCCTGTGGCGGGGAAGGAAAACGGGTGAGTGAGCCTGAAGATCTGAGTAGGGCAGTCAGATGGGCAATGCAACAGAAATGCCCGGTCATCGTTGATGTAGACACTGATCCAAATCGGTTTTAGTCCCTCTTATCCCTTTTAGAAAAACCCGTTTTCTTCCCCTTTTTACCCCTCTTTAACTTATGATTTATGCTCAGATCCTCGAGGAGAATATTTCGATTTGTATTTGCCTGAATATTTGATGGTTCGAGGGCAATGACTGCACCATAGGCTATCATGGCTTCTTCCTTCTTGCCAAGTGCCTGATAAACGAGTCCGAGATTATTCAGACCAAAGACGTAATGAGGGTTGATCTCTATCGCCGTCTGTAGGACGTCCCTGGCCTCCTCATATCTATGAAGAAGGTAAAGAGTAATTCCCTTATTGCCGAGGGCCGGAATATCTTCTGGATCTGCGTGAAGCTGCACATCAAATGCAACGAGGGCCTCTTCATATTCCTTGTTTTTCAGGAGTGCAAGCCCCAAGGCATGCCAGGATCCTGAAATATCATTATCAAGTAACAATGACTGCCGGAGGGCATCGATTGCTTTGTCAAATTTACTCAATCCGTAGAGAGTAATTCCCATGGCTCGCCACGCGAGTGGATGATGTGGGTTAATCCGGATTGCCTCTTTAGCCGCCTTCAATGATTCCTTCAGTTCTACTTTGTTCTCCAAAGCATCAGCCTTCACAAGCCAGGCAATGAAATTATCAGGATTTATTTTTATTGCCTTATTGCATGAGGTGATTGCCAAATCATATTCTTCCATATTATTGAGAACCAGGGCTCTGCCAGCCCAGGCATCAGTTGGTTCTTTAAAAAGAGTAATGGCGTGATCTAATGCTTTTAGTGCCTCTCCATACTGCTCGTTTGTATTCAATAGTATACCCAGGTTGACCCAACCCCGATAATAATCAGGTTTAAGAGATACTACCTTTTGAAATAGATCGAGAGTTTCATCTGATTGGAATAGAATATACTGTGAGATTCCTTTTCCAAGTAAGGCACCGACTGATTCCGGCTCAATTTGAAGAACTGAGTCAAATATCTCAAGAGCACTCTCATAGTTACCAGTCTGAATGAGAATCATCCCCTTCTGAATGGTGAGTTCAGGAGAGGGCTGCTCTTCTTGTATCAATCGGTCTATTTCCGCGATTGCTCCTTCATTATCATTATCCCGTAAAAATGGTTCAATTTGAGGTTCCCAGTCTGCACCAACCATCAGATTCGTAATTTGCAGGGACATCTGATACTAGAATATAATTCTGATTGGCAAAGGATGTGACTCTTCATTCTGAATGATATATCGCTCCTGACCTGGTAATTTGACCACCGGGAACGACTATTATCACCTCTCCCATTCAATACTATATTGTGCAACAGGAACCGGCCGTAAAAAAGACATTATACTGGTGCAGAACCTGCAACGTCCCTCTTGTCGGGAGGACCTGCGGCTGCGGAGCTACCGGTGAGGCCGTACCCCTCCATAAACCATATGATCTCAGACCAGCCCTCCCTGCTGATCAGGAGCTGATCACAAGGCTCCTCCAGGAGCGATTCGGCAATATCCCCATCCCCCGGGTCATCCTCCTCAATAAAACTGGTGGTCTTGACCGATACGAACTGATCATTGCGAACGGAGCACGCTTTGGGTGGTTCGAATTCAATCCGGTCACCCGGAAACACATTATCTCCCTCCTTCCAGAAGCCCTCCCGTTCATTGTACCCTTTGCAGAACGGGGCATCGTTGATATTCCGGCAGGTGCTGGTGATGATGAGGACGGAAAATCGCGGCGAATTGGAGGAAAAAAGGTTGATGTCTCCACAAGTGAGTCAGATGGGTCGGTCATCGTCAGGTACAATGGCCGGTACGGGACTGGAATACTCACGAGCGGCAGTGTCAGAGTAAAAGAACTCATCCGGATTGAACCGCAGACCGTTGTTGACTCTGACTGGGGTGAGGTCATCAGACGTAACTATGTAAGTCTGAAGGATCTCGAACGTTCAGCGGTCAGAGCTATCAAGCAGGAGATGAAGAGATTCAAACATGTGAATGTCTCCTTCTCGGGTGGGAAAGACAGCACGGTTGCTCTTGCTCTCGCTAGGAAAGCAGGAATTGAGGAGGCATATTTCGTTGATACACACCTTGAATTCCCTGAGACCTATGCGTTTATCAAAGAACAAGGGATCGCTATCACCCTTGATGGTGGTGATTTCTGGCAGGGTGTAGAGAAGATCGGACCACCAGGTAAGGACAACCGGTGGTGTTGTAAAGTTGTGAAGATGGCCCCGGTCAGGCGATGGATGGACACACTCGGTCCGGTATTGACAGTGCAGGGCAATCGGTGGTATGAGTCATTCAACCGGGCAGATCTTGATCTCCTCAGTAACAATCCGCATAATCCAAATCAGACAAACTGTTCGCCAATCCGTTCATGGCGGGCATTTGAAGTATTCCTATATCTGAAATGGCGTAATATTCCATACAATCCGTTGTATGATATGGGTATTGAGCGGATCGGATGTTGGCTTTGTCCTTCTATGCTTGAAGCCGAATATGATATCCTACGGGAGCAGCATCCTGAATTGGCTGCCCGGTGGGATGGATATCTGGAAAAATGGGCTGCTGACAATGGCCTTTCATCTGATTATATCAGATATGGGATGTGGCGGTGGAAGTCACTCCCTCCGAAGATGCGGGAGCTCGCAAAAGAGATGGGTATTTCTCTCCCAAAGCAACCGGAGATTGAGCATTTAGGGAGAAGTGACCGCAGTGACAGGGATGATAGAGAAGGGCGGGGTGGATTTGAACGGTCAGATCGAACCATTCGCACTGGACAAATTGGGAAGGTCAGGCATGCTTCTTCATCCGAACGAGCTCCACTCCGAACCTGGAGCACTCGACCACGACAGGATCGGAGAGGGTAATCCCTCGGATTACACCTGCTTAACATCAGAAGGTCTATAATTTCTTTACTAAAGTGAGCTGGTTCTTCCCCCCGTCGCGGGAATATGTCACCTCATCCATCACCGATCGGATAAGATGAACCCCGAGTCCTCCGATATTTCGATTGTCTAAGTCTGCTATAATATTTGCAGGTGGAATTGTTGTCGGATCAAAGGGTGAACCGGTGTCAGTGATGGTAATAATCACCCTGTTTTGTGATGTCTTGCACCAGATAGATATGTTCCCTGGTTCTCCATCATATCCGTGCATGACTACATTTGTAACTGCCTCCTCAACAGCTAGTTGAATCCTTGCAGCCTCTATCATGGATATTTCTGCCTTCTCAAGTTTCTCTTCCAGAAAGATGGCAACCTGTTCAATTGCATCGATCGTTGCATGGATCACTATGGTATCAGTTTCTGCCTTATGCATCCCTAAGTTCCCCAATTACGGTAACTATGGCATCCTTATTTGATCTGTCATTAGAATGTGCAGGATTCTAACGGAGTGCCTCAGAGAAACCTGAGGTTTGCATCTCTGCATGGTTACGTGGTTAAGGTGGAAACAGCCTGCTGCGCAGATTCGTAAATGGTAAAAATCCGGTCAAAACCAGTCATTCTGATAACTTCAAGGGGTGCAGGTTGGAGAGCAGCCAGGGCCAGTTCCCCGCCGTTTTGCCTGAGTCGTTTAAGCGAGGAGAGAATTACTCGCAGGCCAGAACTGCTGATATATGTCAGTTCTATCCCATTAAATACTATTTTCAGATTTCCAGCCTCAATCAGAGTGTTTAATGCGGTCTCCACATCACGCGATGTGGTCGCATCCATCCTTCCGGACACATCCATGATTATAATGCCATCCGAGGATTGGGTTGTGATATTGAGCAGTTCACTCATACGTAATATATAGAACGATCAGAACCTATATCACTATTATCCTGATACCTTACCGATAATATGTATACTGGGATCTGGATCTCTTCATTGTTATTCTATGGGAAATAATAAAAATGAAAGACGTTTGATCCCAAAATCTGTATGGGGGGTGATCAATAATGCCACTAAAGAATGAGGTATGGCAACAGATACCTGGAACCAGTAATTCCTGGATATATCCACTGATTAGAAAACCATCAATAACCGGATCGAATTCATTCATTATCCGAAGTGGAAAGCACCTGATGGTTATAGATCCTGGCGCAATCCTGGATCAGATGGAAAAAATTCGTAATGTTCTCTCTGTTGAGCTACGAGTTCCGAATCATCCTCTCCTTGTCATTGCAGGACATATTCATATTGATCATATATATCCGGGTCTTACTGATCGCAGACTCAGGGGGATGGCATGGATAATCATC
>JAZDKH010000191.1:0-4010 GCA_043803325.1 Methanobacteriota archaeon
GTGGAGTCATCTACTGCGCCAGTGACATCGATAACGGTGTCAATAGTGAAAAACTGGTTCTCCGGCGTCTGATTAGGTAAGCGATCCGCGGACACATTACTAATAAATGCACAAAAGATTACTGCAATTATACTCAAATACACTAATTTCCGAGTCATTTAATCCTCTAGGACAAATCTCATTTTCTCAAGAAACTATTTAAAGGGATTCTTTAGTCCATAGTCACTCTAAATTAAATTATATAATTATAAATAATATAAATCTACGAATCAGAATATTCGCGTCAGAGGGACGCCCATTTTTTGTATATATGAACGCACAAATGAAAGGTAAGAACTAAAAAAATCAGACAAATTAACTCAAACCCGTAGGCCTGGACCGGGAATCGAACCCAGATCGAGGGAACCACAATCCCTTAGGATGACCATTACCCCACCCAGGCAAATGCACCACTTAAATTGCGTTCAATTTTATTTTAACCTATCCCAAGAAGGAGGCATGTCAGCCTCATGAGAGATACATAAACCCGGGCTCAGGTAACTGATTTTGCGGCCCAGAATACCCGATCAACCGAAACAATTCCAGGCCTTCGAATCTAAACCGCGGAGCGGTTTAGATCTATATTTTAGTGAATTATTATTACATCGTACCTCTCATGTATAGTCAATCAGGCCCTTTCACAGATATCTGAATATTTTATCTCCGGTCTAATCCGGAACACCAGAAGAAGGGGGCCCTACACATAGGGGTGCAGCGATGGCAAAAAAATCTGATAAAAAGAGTCAGAGTACCAGTGATGGCCCAAAGATCCGCACGCCCATCGTCTGCGTACTCGGACATGTAGACCACGGGAAGACCTCACTCCTTGATCGGATTCGAGGGTCTTCGGTGGTAACCGGAGAGGCAGGGGCGATTACCCAGCATATCGGAGCGACGGTCGTTCCAATTGATACCATTATCGCAATGGGTGGCGCGATCCAGAATCTGAAGATCAACATCCCGGGTCTGCTCTTTATTGACACACCTGGACATCATTCATTCACTACTCTGCGGGCACGCGGGGGTGCTCTCGCAGATCTTGCGATTGTTGTTGTTGACATCACCGATGGTTTCAAACCACAGACAATAGAAGCGCTTCAGATTCTCAGAGGGTGTCGCACCCCGTTCATTGTGGCTGCGAATAAGGTAGACCGGCTCTCCGGATGGCGCCCTCATGAGAACGAAACATTCCGCTCAACATTTGCCAAACAGAACCAGCGGGTCATCGATCTCCTGGAGAAGAAGACCTATGAACTCGTGGGTTCTCTCGCAGAACATGAGTTCTCTTCAGAACGATTCGACCGGGTTGATGACTTCGCACGCAACCTTGCAATCGTCCCGGTAAGCGCCCGTACAGGTGAGGGGATCGCAGACCTCCTGATGGTCCTGATCGGGCTCGCTCAGCGGTACATGGGGGAGGCACTCACCCTCTCCGTCGATGGACCTGGTTCTGGTACAGTTCTCGAAGTAAAAGAGGAGAAAGGGCTTGGTGCCACGATAGATGTGATCCTCTTTGACGGCGTTATATCAATAGGTGATGAGATAGCGGTCGCCACCAATACCGGAGTTATCACGACCAAAGTCAGATCACTCCTTCAGCCCCGTCCATTGAAAGAGATTCTGGTGGAAGAACGATTTTCCAGGGTCAAATCAGTCGTCGCCGCAGCGGGAGTGAAAGTGAGTGCACCCGGACTGGACCAGGTTATTGCGGGTTCTCCCGTCAGGGTAATTGATGGAAATCTGGATGAGATAAAAGCGATCATCGAACGCGAGATGACCGAGATCAATGTTACCCTGTCTCCGGAAGGGCTCATCATCAAAGCTGACACCATCGGGGCGCTCGAAGCACTCTGTAAAGAACTGACTACTGCAGAGATACCGGTCATGCGTGCAGAGGTGGGGCCGGTCACCAGGCATGATGTGATCGAGTGTGAAACGATAAAAATCCCGTATTATCGTTCTATCATCGCATTCAACACTCAAATCCTTCCTGATGCACAGGATCTCATGCATGAGCCTGTCTATATGGAAATGGTCCAGCTCTTTAAGGGAAATGTCATATACCATGTCCTTGATTCATATTTAGAGTGGCGGGAAGAGATGAAGCGTAACCTCGACCAAAAACGGTTTGAGCAGATCATCTTCCCAGCAAAACTTCTTGTTATGCCTGATTGTGTCTTCAGACAGAGTAATCCTGCCGTTGTCGGAGTCAGAGTCCTATCAGGTAAATTACGGAACGGTGTCAATCTCATCAAAAAAGATGGAAAGAAAGTTGGTCAGCTCAAGTCAATGCAACTCCGCAAAGAGACCATCCAGGAGGCAAAAGCAGGTGATGAGGTTGCTATATCGATTGATGGTGCAACGGCAGGAAGACAGTTTGACGTGAATGATGAACTTCTCGTGAATATACCAGAAAGGCATGTAAAAGTTATTGAAGCTGAGATGCTCAAACATCTGACCATTGATGCACGTGATGTCCTCGACGAGTTCACGAGGCTCCACCGGAAAGAAAACCCATTCTGGGGAAAGTAGACTTATATGCACGGTCTGCGGATATATACGGAGACTACTCAGCTCTGCTGAGGGATGGGATTTATACGTACCTAACAAAACAACTCCTTTTGGGGTTGTATTGACCGCGAAGTAAACAACAATAGGAATGATAATATGGTAGATTTTAAAGTAGTACTCTCTGATCCGTCAACAGGCAAAGCCTACAATGTGGATGCAACCGGTGGCGCAGCAGGATCACTTTTGGGAAAGCGTATCGGTGATGAGATAGATGGAAAAGCTCTTGGATTTGAAGGATTCCAACTCAAGGTTACCGGAGCATCTGACCGGAATGGCACTCCAGCCAGAAAAAGCCTTCCAATCGCAGGAAGACGCAGACTCCTGGTTTCAGGTGGGGTTGGGTTTAATCCAATACTTGACGGAGAGCGCCGCAGGAAGATGGTCAGGGGATCAGAGATTACCGCAGACTTTGTCCAGATAAACACCGTTGTCTCAAAACAGGGATCAAAACCACTCGCATCCTACTTCGCTGCACCAGAAACGCCGGAAGCTGAAGGCGGAAACGAATAATCACTACTCTTTTTTTAACAGTTCCACTCTGAGTGCAGGAATCAGATCAGTATAGGGCGTACCCGATATTTTTGCCAGAATGATCAGAGCTGCTTCAGGCCTGAGATTTCCATCAAATTGATCCCGGATCATCTCATTCATCCTACTCACGACATCTTCAGGTGATTGGCTTTCATGAGATGCAATATGGTCAATGAACTGTTGAACCGGGTCAGCAACCTCAAAGATGGCTGATGATGGCTTGTACCCAATGGGTATCTGAACCTCTGATAGATCAAAAAGCGGGTAGAAAAATTCACCATCTGTCCTGATAAGACCCTGATCCATGCCCCGCTTTAGCAAAAGATCGACCTGCTCCCGATCCATCCATCTCCGATCAAATGAGTAATAATATATGAGTTCACTTCTGCCTAGTTTCTGGACACGACTATGATAAAACGGGGCAGCCAGGGTTGTTTTGAGTGTCATGATGAGAAAATACTACTCAAGTATTCTCCTGCAGGCCATATTAACCATCTCTGATAAATATTCTTGCTATGGAGATTATAAAATTATGCAAAATTGCCAGGCTCTGATGAGCAGCCCAAAAATCGGGAAATAATAGCTAACCATTATATATTTGCCTGATATATTCATGGTATTACGTTCCGAATAGCATTGAAAATCCGGGAGTTGTGGAGTATGACCAAATATTTACAGATTTTCTGGCTCTGCTCGCTTGCGGTTCTCTATACTGCCGCAATCATCTGCGCACCGGTAGTGGCAGTTCAAACAGAACCATTGCCAAATACCGCAGCAGCGAGTTACCATCCCGGATTATTTGGGCAGAGACCTAACCTGGACGATGAGATGCCAATTCCTCCGGTAGTAAACACCTATGAGGGAACCCA
>JAZDKH010000192.1:0-5334 GCA_043803325.1 Methanobacteriota archaeon
GAACTCCAGTGATGGGGTTCACGGTTCTTTTTTTCTGTTGATGATCCCTGGTTGTTGAGCGGGTATACTGAGCAGAAAGAGATGAGCTGAGCAAAATTTTCTCCATGTCTATGGGATCTGAACTTTTTTATAGACCTCAAATCAACCCTTTTCTACATAGAGTGATTATATAATGTCTACACAACTAGGAGGACAACCCGTTTACATCCTCGCAGAAGGCAGTTCACGCAATCGTGGCCGCGATGCACAAAATATGAACATAACCGCGGCAAAGGCGGTAGCCAGTGCAGTCCGTACCACCCTTGGTCCAAAAGGGATGGATAAAATGCTCGTTGACTCTATGGGCGAGGTAGTCATTACCAACGATGGCGTTACGATTCTCAAAGAGATGGATATCGAGCACCCGGCTGCAAAGATGATGGTTGAGATCTCCAAGACTCAGGACAATGAGGTCGGTGACGGGACCACGACTGCGGTGGTTATCGCTGGAGAACTCCTCAAACATGCAGAAGGGCTCCTTGAACTGGATGTCCACCCGACGGTGATCGTGCACGGATACCGGATGGCATCAGAGAAATCTCAGGAAGTTCTGCAGGGTCTTGCTCTCACGGTCAAACCCAAGGATACCAGGACGCTTAAGAAGATCGCCGAGACGGCGATGACCGGGAAGGGCTCTGAGTCTTCACGAGACATGCTCTGTGATCTGGTGGCCAGAGCAGTTACGATGGTTGCAGATCCAGACGGCTCCGTGGATGTTGATAATATCAAGGTCGAGAAGAAGGTCGGTGGCTCAATCGAAGACTCAGAGATCATCATGGGGGTTGTCCTTGATAAAGAGCGAGTGCACCCCGGTATGCCCAAGAAGGTCTCCAAGGCAAAGATCATGCTCCTGAACGTCTCTGTTGAGTTCACAAAAACAGAAGTCTCTGCTGAGTTCACCATTACCCGTCCCGACCAGCTCCAGGCGTTCCTGAACGAGGAAGAACGGATGATGAAGGTGATCGTTGATAAGATCATCAAAACCGGGGCAAATGTTGTCGTCTCTCAGAAGGCAATCGATGACATCGCCCAGCATTATCTGGCAAAAGCAGGTATTCTTGCGGTTCGCCGGGTCAAAAATAGTGACATGGACAAGCTTGCCCGGGCAACCGGTGCTACTGTCGTCTCCAGCATTGATGCAATATCCGCCAAGGAACTCGGCTACGCCGGCCTCGTAGAGGAGCGGAAGGTATCAGGCGAAGATATGATCTTTATCGAGGAATGTAAGAACCCAAAAGCGGTCTCTATCATTATCCGGGGTGGGACAGAACATGTTGTTGCCGAGCTGGATCGGGCTATTGAAGATGCGATCCGGGTAGTCTCTGTCGTTCTTGAAGACAAGAAGTATGTTGCAGGTGGCGGCGCTCCTGAGATTGAATTATCACTCCGGCTCCGTGAATTCGGCGCAACCGTGGGCGGCCGTGCTCAGCTTGCGATCGAAGCATTTGCATCAGCCCTTGAGATCATTCCCCGGACCCTTGCCGAGAATGCAGGTCTTGACCCGATTGATATGCTCGTTCTCCTTCGGGAGGCTCATGAGAACGGTCAGAAGACCGTCGGCCTGAATGTCTTCGAAGGGAAAGCGGTAGATATGTTCAAAGAAGGGGTTATTGAGCCGCTTCGGGTCAAAACTCAGGCGATCGCAAGTGCTGCAGAAGCGGCCAGTATGATCCTCAGGATTGATGATGTCATCGCGTCAGCAAAGTCAGCAGCACCCGCAATGCCCCCCGGTGGTATGGATGAGATGGGAGGCATGGGTGGTATGGGCGGAATGCCTGGAATGGGGATGTAAAAGTCCGGACAGGTATCATGAAAATGCTCTGCATTTTCATATCTGATAACTGATACCCTGGTATCAGTTTTTTAATGATCTGTTTTGTAACAAAGATGGGGTAAGTAACCCGTTCAATCGTTTTTTTTCCTTCCCATCCGTACATCATGCGTGATGACGAGCCCGTGCTCAACCAGATCTTCGACCTCATCAATGATCTCAAGGATCCGTTCTTTGGTATCAACGACATCGATAACCAGGGGAAGGTCAAGTGAAAAATTCAGGACATCAACCGTATGGATGGTATGTTCATGCCCATATCCTACCATTCCCCGAAAGACGGTGCAACCGGGAAACCCTCTCTCCCTGAACATCTCTACCAGATATTTGTATGCTGGTTTCTTTCCGATTCGTGCGGATTCTGCAATATACACCCGTAATAACATTCCTTCTACTACCATTATACACCTGCCATACTCTGGGAAATGATAAAATACGCAAGACTTACCCCCCCAAGACTCCCTATGAGATGGATCAACAGATTCGTGAACATAGTCTGATATTCACGCTCTTCAAGCATCCGGAATGTTTCAAAAGTGAAGGTTGAGAATGTGGTAAACCCTCCGAGAATTCCCATATCTATGAGATAATAGGCATCCCCGGGGGATTGGGAGAAGAAGACAAGAGAAAAGAGAAAACTCCCCAGGATGTTCACTACTGCTGTGCCTGATGGAATATCCCGTACTGGAGGAAGTTTTGAGAGTTCAAATCTGATAACTGATCCCAGAGCTCCCCCAAGGCCGACCAGAATCAGATGTTCCATGATGAACCCCGCTGGGATACGATGATATGACGTCCGAGCGAGACGCCAAGGAGACCAAAGACAATGTTTGCGAAAATGTTGAGAGTTCCCATTTCCAGCCCTGATGTCATACTCTGGGTGGCAAATGCTGAAAATGTGGTGAAAGATCCGATGATCCCCACTCCAAGCAGGAGCCGGGTGTTCCGGCTGAACCCACCAAGATAGATGGATTCATACATCAGAACCCCGATTGCCACGCACCCCACGAAATTAACGATGAAAGTCCCGAAAAGAGACGGGATCAATTCATTTATCTGATATCGTGCAATAGAACCGATACATCCACCGATACAGATGAGTCCCCTATCATTCAGGTACATGTCATCTCCCTTTCACCAGATTATGGATGGATACTTTAATAAGAGTGTTTGCGGTTGAAGGTGAAAAGGTAGTAAGGGGAAGCGAAAATAGGTTCAAACGATCTATTATTCCTGATTTCAGGTGCGAACCGCGTAACGGTTCATGAGGTTTCTATAGTAATCAGGATCACATTCGAAACGAAGATACCAGAGAAATTTGAATAGTATATACCGTATCAGGATAATCCTCTGTTACCCCGGCTTCAGTTGGAGAAGGGAACATTCTTTTCCCAATAGAAAAACGAAAACATATTAATATGGAAAATTATTCACATTCAGAACAAATTCTTCTGGTCGAGGATGAACGCCTGCAACGGACCATCATTGGTGCATCACTGCACCAGCTTGGTTATTCATACACGATGGCGGAGAACGGGAAGGACGCTCTGGGTCTTCTTCAGGACGGGGGGGTAGATCTGGTCCTCCTTGACTTGATACTCCCGGAGATGAACGGATATGAAGTCCTTGAAGTAATGAGAACAGATCCCCAACTCAGTTCAATTCCGGTAATTGTTATCTCGATGGTAGAGGATCTTGAGAGTATCATCAGATGCATCAAGGCGGGAGCATCGGATTATCTCATTAAACCGGTAAATCTAACGCTTCTCTCTGCACGAATCGATTCATGTCTTGCCCAGAGGCGATTACATGAGAGTGAGTCTGCATATTATCGGGAGATAGAAGCAATCAATGATAAACTGAACCTGATGAACAATATTACCCGGCATGATCTCGCCAACTGTGTTCAGATCATCAGTGGATATACCGATTTTCTCCGTCCATTAATTCAGGAAAAAAATCAGATTAAATTTGTGCAGGGTATCTCAAAAGCGGTAGAGGATATTCGGAATATTCTTGATTTTACCAAAATTTACCAGGATATTGGAAAGGATGAGCCATCATGGCAAAATCTGCATACAATCCTTCAGCATATTATTCAGAAACCCAGATATCATGAGTTAAAACTCAGGTGGAATCTCCCTGAACTGGAGCTTCTGGCAGATATCATGATAGAACGGGTCTTTATGAACCTGGTGGACAACTCACTCAGGCATGGAGGTCAGGTCACCACAATAACTATCAGCGGACATGAGACACCAGAAGGATTAACCTTGTATTATGCTGATGATGGGGATGGGATTTCTGCGGCAGATAAAGAGCGAATTTTTCTTCGGGGATATGGGAAAAACACGGGTCTTGGACTCTTTCTCATCAGAGAGATTCTCCAGATTTCAGACATGTCAATCCGGGAGAATGGCAACCCCGGAGAAGGGGCCAGATTTGAGATGAAGATCCCCATCCAAAGATATCGGATAATCTGATTATATTTCAGCAACAAACAGTCATCATGCAGGAAACGTTCTTCTCAATACGTCAAGGGTTCTGATAAGGTCACGTTTCAGTACTGCAGCGAGGGTGCAAGCTCCTTCTACCGAACCTTTCTTCCCCAGTTGTTCCAGTGTGTGACTTCCTTCGAACACCTTCATTGCACCGACATACCGGCTGCTTCCCTTGAGAGCATGAGCTGCATTTTGGAGAAGATACGGATCCGCATCCCTGATCGCATCATCTATCCTCTGAATCTGAATTAAACTGTCTTCAAGATAGATCTCAATAATCTGATTAACAAGATCTGGTTTTTCAGGATCCTGAAGATCCCGAAGACCAGAAATCACTGACCAGTCGATTAAAACCGGTTCTTCTTGATCTAATCCCGTATTGATATCATTACTATAAGAATCTGCAGATCGGGACCGTTTCATGGCTGCAATGAGATCAGGAATATGAATTGGTTTTGTGAGGTAATCATCCATCCCAGCTGATATACAGAGGTCACGATCACCCTGCATCGCTAATGCAGTGATAGCGATTATATGTGGTCTCTTCTCCGGGGGAAACATCCGGGAGATTCGCCGGGTCGCCTCGAGCCCATCCATCTCCGGCATATGAACATCCATAAAAATGATGTCATATCTCTGGTGTTCTACTGCTATCAATGCTTCTTTTCCATTAGATGCCAAATCTGCCTCATATCCCAGACGATTAAGGATATGAAGAACCAATTTTTGATTGACAGAATTATCTTCAACAACCAGAATATGAAGAGGGAGATCCTCTGCCATTCGTGGATCAAATTTTTCTGAAATCGGTGATATACGAGGGTCGTCAATACCTGTTCTTCCCTCCAGAACATCTGCCATGACCTGATGTAATTGAGATTTCTTCACCGGTTTAGTCAGATACACAGAAATATCTGAATTTGCAACATCAGGAGGGCTCAAGCCCATAGGAGTCATCAGAAT
>JAZDKH010000193.1:0-16575 GCA_043803325.1 Methanobacteriota archaeon
GGTGATGATTACTCTGAGATGAAAGCAGTAAAAAGGTGATGAGATGGCAATAGACCGCAGAAAGATCATTGATGAGATGTCAAAGATTACTATCATCGGTGACAGAGAAGGGATGATACAGGGATTTAAAGTTTGTGTAAATGTGTTTCCTGCATCATTCTGGACCGGGTTTGCTGAACGGCTGGTTCAGAAAGTGGATGCTGACCAGCTTGAAGCAGTAGAATTCCTTCTCATCAACGCAGCTCATGAATGTGGTTATCATACCGGGTATGGAATCATTACCTCTGATGAATGGAACCGGATCGTTGGACAGATGATCAAGACGGCCGAAGATGTCCTCCACGGGGCATTTGCGGTATTTACTGCCTGGGGATGGGCTCAGTTGGAGATCGTTGAACTGGTCCCGGGTGAGAAGATGGTTGTCAGAGCATATGATTACTACGAGGCAGATACCGTAAAACTCGGGAAGCGGGATCGGTATTGTGCCTTTATGCTCCAGGGAATAACCGGGGCATTTATGGATCTTGCATACGGTGGCCCATATGATAAGAGCGGGAAGACGGGGATGTGGACCTTTAAATCGGTTCAGACAAAAGGGAAAGAGTGTGGCGACGACTACGGTGAGTTTGTCGTAACGAAGGATTAACTCATGAATTATCCTATTTTTTTCTATAGACCTTTCTCACCCTGAAGCCCAGATTTCAGAGTTTATTGTCTTGATTACACATGGTCACACCTCTCCAAAAATCCTTATTTTCCCACATTCGGGGAATCCATGATTCTGATAGCATTCGGCGATAAGGTACGGCAAAAAAGGTTTTCCTGCCGGGTGTATTATTTCAAGGCAACATCCCGGCCAGTTAATCTTTACTGATTTACCGTACTTCCAAGACGGATCACCGGACGTTGAAGGGGGGAGGAGATATGGAATATTCTCCAATCATACTGATAATAGAGGTAATATCGTCTTTGGAGAGTCCTCCTTTTATATCTATCCAACCCCCCCTTCTGTTGTTAATACCCGGGCATGCTCTGTAATAACCTATCAAGCTCACCGGTCATGTATAGAGGGACTGATAGAATATTATCATGGAAACTAAGCCCTCCTTCCCAGAACCTGATACCAAACGGAGATTCTTTCTCCTCTAAGAATACCCTCAATGAACGAAGTCTTCCGGTCTTACCTGACTTGACTTCTACCGGATAGATTCGGGAACCGCGGGCAATACAATAATCAACCTCACTCGAACTCCCGGGTTTATCTCGTGCCCAGAAGAAGAGGTCCGTACTGAGGTTTGGATCAGCGTTTGCAAGGAGTTCCTGACCGACATACTGCTCAGCCACACTACCCCGGTTAATCTGAATGATTTCCGCCTTTTTTAGAATATCTGCCTCAATCCCGCAGATATGTTGCATTAACCCGACATCCAGGAAGAGGTACTTCTGCCGGTTTGAGAGAGAAGAGCCAAGTGGAAGACCAGACGCATCAGTGCAGGATATCCGGGTTATCACCCTTGCAAGGGTAAGCAACTCCATCGCCAGCTTGAGATCACGTGATCGCGAATCTCTGTCGATGTTTACGAATTTTATCTGATCACCTACCATCCGTGGAATTGCATCAAATACCTTATGAAGATAGGGTGAACCAATGGAACGGGAATATTTTCCAAAGTCTCTCTTAAAAGTCTCAATAAGTGCGTCCTGAATATATGACGCCTGAAGAAGATCCAAATCACCAGAAAATGAAGCAATGACCTCAGGCATCCCTCCAAGAATGAGATATCTTCGCAGGAGAGAGAGTATCTTCTCATGAACAGCAGAAGGTATCTCCATTCCCAGCTCCACTGTCCGAAGCCAGATTACCATCTGGTCTTCACCAATAGCCAGTAAGAATTCATAAAAGGAAAGAGGGTAAAGATTTAAAAACTGAATCCGGCCTACTGGCATTCGCATGTCTGATAAAAAGGCGAATTCAAGGAGAGAACCAGCACCGATGATAAAGAGATCAGGTCTGTTCTCTTTAAAGTACCGAAGTGACCGTATCGCCTGAGGACATTCCTGAATTTCATCAAAGAAGAGGAGAGTCGTGGTATCGATAGTCTCTCTGAACAGTAATTGGAGCTGGCTAATGATAGCATCGGGATCAAGGGATTCAAAAACAGGGATGAGATCAGGCCTTAGTTCAAAGTTAATAGTGAGGGTATTTCTGAACTCTTCTTCTCCAAACTTCTGGATGATGTAACTCTTTCCAACCTGCCGTGCTCCCCGAATCAGAAGTGGAGCGCGATTTTTTTGTTTCCAGGATACCAGATGTGGATAAATATTTCGGTTTATCATTCGTAAGTGAGTATATGTCGGGGGAGATAATAAAGTTTGGATCAAATAGGGGGGTATTAAATCACAAAGGTGGAAAAAATAGGGGGTTATTTTAGCCAGAAGTAAATTAAAAGATCCACTGTATTATCTTACCCCACAAGGGGGCCTGCAAGTATTCAGACATCCAGAAAAAAAGATGATGTGTGCCATTAGGTTCAACCTGTGAAAATGCGTAGCATTGTCATGGTAACTTATCTGTGACTGTAATACGCGGTTATTGTATCACCGACAGCATCTATCCGGTTGAACCCGACCCGCTCAAACTGAACAACCCGATTCTTCCAGGTTGCCACTTCAGGTTCACATACCCCTGATACATCCCCATCAGCCTTCCGGATGAGACATGGAATCCCGTACCCGGCAGGAAGCCACTGGATGATCGGAGCCTTCGCTTCCCTGGCCTGCTGAAGTTCGTCACCCGCATATCTGGCAGAGAACGAACCCCCATCTTTACATACGGTGATATTAAAAAGGTCTTTAAGTCGGATCATTGATGCTCCTGACTCAAGCTCAACCCGGGGAACAACGATCTTACCGGTGAACGGGATCTCACGGAATCCTCGTGCTTCGTCACCCGGATACCGCATCGCCTTTGCAGTCACCGGACGAGCCCCTTCCACAGTCAATTCTATCGGATCCGGGACAAAGAAGAAGCGGTCTGCCTTTGTATCAACAATATCCTTGTTCTTTGCATACAGATTCTCCCAGGAGAACTGAATATCAGTCTCCCCGATCCCAATCTCAACTACTGCGTTTCTAACCGCTTCAGGATCGAACCCCCGCCTGGCCATTGCCCGGAGGGTCCCGAGATGGACATCATCCCATCCGGTGTAATCGCCTGCAGCGATCCCCTGACGCATCTGCGAAGTCGAGAGAACGACTCCTTCTATCCCCATCCTGCCATAATGGCGATAGACCGGAGGCTCCCACCCCATATAATCAAAGATAAACTTCTGTCTGCCAGTATTTGCGATATGATCCTTGCCTCGGATTACGTGGGTCATCCCAAGGAGATGATCATCCACCGCGACCGAGAGGTTCATGAGCGGATACACAATTGCATCAACCCGTTCATGGGGGACTGAGGTCAAAACCCGAAAGAGCGGGAAGTCACGCATAGCCGGATCAGGGTGATTCAAATTGGTTTTGAGCCTGACTGAGACCTCACCCTCGGCAAAACCACCTTCAAGCATCTTATCAAAGAGTTCTGCAGCCTCTTCAATGGTTTGAGAACGGCAGGGACAGACTGATTTCTGCATCTTGAGGCTTTTAAACTCCTCATTATCACAGGTACAGACATACCCCGCTCCTTTCTCGATGAGTTGTCTCCCAACATCGTAATAGAGGGGAAACCGATCTGATTGAAATACGGTATCAGTGATTGAAAGACCCATCCACCTGATATCCTCAGGCACCATCTCATAGGCGGCAGTATCTACCCGTTTCGGATCAGTATCCTCTATCCGAAGGAAATACTTCCCACCATACCGCTTGATGTACTCATCATTCAGAAATGCAGCTCTTGCATGACCAAGATGGAGTGGGCCGGATGGATTTGGTGCAAACCGCATGACCACACCACCTTCTGCACCAGGAAGATCCGGAAGAGTATGCTTTCGTTTCTCCTTCTTCTCTGATAACGCCGCATACAAATCAGGGGCAATCTGTGCAAGCTTTATTTCCTGTTCTTCATGCGAAAGTGCAGCAACCTCAGCGATCACATCACCAAGAAGACCTTTCAATTCTCCGGCACGGGACCTAAGTTCTGGATGGCCACCCATCACTGCACCAATCACCGCACCTGATGCTGGGACGCTCTTGTGCTTTACTGCATTCTGAAGTGCTGCACCAAGAAGAATTGACCGAAGATCCCCATCCATTCAGTAGCCCCGCTGGATGAAAAAGTACGCAAGGTCAGAGAGGAGCTGGCGTTCCGGACACTCACGAAGGATAGATAATCCGGCGAGGGCATCGCGAACCATTCGATCTGCAGTCTCCTGTACCTCGGCAATAACACCGGCCTTCTCAAGCATCGCAATCAGGGAAGAGATCTCATCCTGATTCAAAGCGCGACGATAGGGAGCGAGATCAATCCCCTTTTCTCTGGCAGTAATGGCAAGGATGGTCTGTTTCCCTTCTCTGATATCTGATGCCTGATCTTTCCCTGACTTCTCAGCCGTGGCCATCAGATCAATGATATCATCCTGAATCTGGAACGCTGCACCGATACTACATCCATACCTATAGAGTGCATCTATCTGTGGTTCACCCGCCCCGGCAAGGAGAGCGCCCATAGCAGCAGAAGCACCATAGAGAACACCGGTCTTCTTCGTGACCATGTCCAGGTACTCATCTCTCGTGACATCCTGCCTGGTTTCAAACGAGATGTCAAGTTGCTGACCCTCGCAAATCTCTTCACAGGTATTAGCGAGCATCACCGTAGCCCGAACCTTTGCCGCATCAGGTGCCATCGCATCACAAATCAGGGCAAAAGATCTCGCATAGAGCACATCACCAGCAAGAATTGCAGTTGGTTCGCCCCATATCGTGTGAACAGTCGGTTTTCCCCTCCGAGTTGCATCCCCATCCATGATATCATCATGAATAAGAGTAAAGTTGTGAGTTACTTCAAGAGCAATCCCGGCAGGTAAAATATCCGATGCAGTCCCTGGGCGGATAGTATCTGCTGCCAGTTTGAAAAGTACTGGTCTGAGTCGCTTTCCCCCTGCAAAAAGAAGGTGATTTGCTGCCTTTGAGAGTTCAGTCCCCGGGGTTCCGTAGTACTGGTCAAGAAGATTATTGACCTCTGTTGCTGTTTTCCGCAGATACGTCTCCAGATCCATTGTTTCACCGTTCAGGCGAGCTTCTGCCGCTGTCCATTCGCCATTAGGAAAAAATCCTTATTAAGCGTATACCCGCAATCACGGGCAAGTTCGAGGTACTCGGAAGTGATATCAATCCCTCCATGTGCTGCAATAATATTTTGCGGAGTGAGCAGAGAGAGGAGTTCATAATGATCCTCACAGTAGGCATGCCCTGATACGTGGAGCTCATCAAATATTCGGCCTCCCTGCTGTTTCAACATGGTAAACATCCGGTACCGCTGTGCACGATTCATATCATTTGGGATCAGCTGTGCACTGATCATGACTTTATCGCCTTTCTCTATCCGGAACGGGGTATCTTTCTGGGCTATCCTGGTGAGAATAGAGCCTGGTTCACCCTGATGACCGGTCACGATCGGTACATACTCGTCGCGCGCACCTTTGATGACCCGTCTGAGCGTTCGTTCAATAACCCGGCGGTTCCCAAAAATACTCGTAGTATCGGGGAACCTCACATACTTCATCTGTTCTGCTGTGCTACAGTACCGTTCCATCGAACGGCCGAGGAGCAGAGGTTTTCTTCCGATCTCGTATGCACACTCAGCAATGGTTTTTACTCTGGCGATATGAGAGGCAAACGTACTGACAATGATTGCATTCTTATCATCCTCATAACTTGTCATCACGTCGCGGACCATATTCTTAGCCAGTTGTTCACTCGGACATCTGCCCTTCCGGTTCACGTTGGTAACCTCTGCAATCAGGCAGAGCACCCCTTCCTTTCCGATGCTTCGAAGCTTGGCAAAGTCCGGAGGATCTCCAAGAACCGGATTTCGATCTAATTTAAAGTCGAGTGCGTAGACAATCGCCCCTTTCGGCGTATAGAGAACCACTGTTGCAGTATCAATGATACTATGCTGAGTCCTGACAAATTCAAGAGATAGCGTATTTGAGATAGTATACCGCTGCCCATACTTAAGTGGGTAGAGTTTATTATTCACCCCAAACTTCTTCTCTCCTTCGATGGACTGACGGACCAGCTCTATCGTATATGGCGTCCCGATGATGGGCGCATTATACCGGTGCGCCAGTTTTGGAACCGCACCAATGTGATCAAGATGTCCGTGAGAGAGAATGATCGCTTTTACTGTCCCTTCAATCTGGTTCATCACCGTATCGTCAGGGATCACTCCCAATTCGATAAGGTCCAGAGAGTGGGTATTTTCCATCTCGATATCAGGGTGCATCATCAGGGAGTCAAGCCTGATCCCCATATCAATTATGACTATTTCTTTTCCACAGCGGACGGCGGTCATATTTCGCCCAAATTCGTTGTAGCCGCCCACTGCAAGGACTTCAATGTCCAAGTTGGTATCCTCCTGTAAATTATTGTTGCTGTATCAGTTGCACTGTTTTACCGGTGCAGTACCATCTGGTACCTGACATCTCAGACACCCGGGTATGCCCGGTGAGAAAGAGAGCGATCCGGAGCTGTTGCTCGATCATCTCTATCGTATCGGAAAGGGCATCTATTCCATCACATGCTGGTTTGAGCAGGGGGAGGGCCATCCCACCGAGTTGAGCACCAAGAGCAAGCGCTTTTGCAATATCTATTCCAGTCCTGATACCGCCACTCGCTATTACCGGACCGCCGCATCTGACGACCTCGGAGACACTCACTGCTGTAGGAATGCCCCATTCCCTAAAGAGCAGGCCGAGATCCGAGAGCCGTTGATCTCCGCCTGCCTGTACGTTACCTGCTCTGAAACTCTCGATCGCTGCCCAGGAAGAGCCACCATAACCTCCGACATCCACACAGGAAACCCCTGCACCATAGCAGAGTCGTGCGGTATCTTCTGATATCCCACATCCAGTCTCTTTAACGATCACCGGGACTTTTAATTCTCTGCAGAGTTCCCGGAGAGATTGAAGGCACCCGGTTGCATCATGATCTCCTTCAGGCTGTATCGCCTCCTGAAGAAAATTCAGATGTATTGCAAGGGCATCAGCGTCAATCATCTCAACTGCTGCCTCTGCCCAATCGATCCCATGATCCCGGAGCTGCACTATTCCTAAGTTGCCGACGATGAATGCATCAGGTGCAGTGTCTCTCACAATCGAGAATGTACCTGCCAAATCCTGGTGTTCTATGGCTGCCCGTTGTGATCCTACACCAATCCCGAGACCGTATTTTTGTGCTGCCTTCGCAAGGACCTCATTTACTTCTGCAGTCTCCGGATGCCCACCAGTCATCGCTGAAATGAAAAGCGGAGAACCAAGCCGATGTCCAAGAAACTCAGTACTGAGATCCAGAGTATCCATATCTGATCCCGGGAGTGCTTCATGCACCAGTCTGATGTCCTCAAATCCAGTGCTTCCTGACTCAATCTCTTCTTCAAGACAGATACGAAGATGATCCAGTTTCCTTGAGGAGGTGAACTCTTTCCGATTCATACACCCTCCGGCAGGATACGGGTTCCTCCGTGATCTTCTCCCGCCAAAAACGCATCGATCTGCGAGATATGAAATATCTCAGATCGTATCCCATGATCTGCGAGACTGAGTAATTCTGCGATCTTTCCTTCCATTCCACCAGTCACATCAATATGGTCTGACCTGCCGATGGTAACCTGGTGCGCCGTTGATCGGCGCAGCTCCCTCACAACTGATCTGTCCTCTGCAAGAAGGCCCGGTACATCGGTAGCCAAACCGACCCGGTCCATTTCGAGATCTTCTGCAAGGACCCGAATCAACTGATCACCGGAAACAATACACGCCCCGCGCACTCGATCCATAACCACATCACCGTGTATAACCGGTACAAGGCCAAGTTCTATCATCCTGTGCAAATGGCCAACTGAAAGAGGGATAAGGATACCATCAGACGCTTCGCACCCATGAAAAGGATGAATCGAGACTGCTTCCACCCCGAAACTCCGAAGAGAACTCACTACGGCAGCATTCAGTTCTTTGACCGCCTGATGAGTCTCAAATATCCCACGCCTGTTCTCCCTCGTGACCCCTTCCTGAATATGGTATGTCTTTGCCTGGGGATGACCAAATGAACCTGCTCCATGAACAACAAGGAGAGGAAGATCCGGATACAAAGCAATCTCAGCAGCTATACTCGCCAATGCTTCATATCTGATGGCCCCAGTTGAACCTGCAGCTTTCTCGGTTATTACGCTCCCGCCAAGTTTGAGTATCGTTCGGTTGTTACCCATCCTTCTCTTTCCGTAGTCCTTCGGTATCCAGACAGGTGATAATTGCCCGCCCATCACTAACCTCAATTGCCCCGGCAATGCGTGCTTTCAGATTCTTTGGTGCAAGAGCGACCATACACCCTCCTCCTCCGGCTCCGGTTATCTTCGCTCCATACGCACCAGTTGCCCGGCATGCAAGAACTAACCGGGAGAGATGAGGATGCCCTACCCCCAGAACATCCAGGAGGCCATGATTCATATCCATGAGACGACCGAGATACGGAGGCTCATCCAGATGTTTCATTGCATCAAGGGTGA
Organism: Methanobacteriota archaeon; assembly: GCA_043803325.1. GTDB lineage: Archaea > Halobacteriota > Methanomicrobia > Methanomicrobiales > Methanospirillaceae > Methanospirillum. Next base: position 8,723 of record JAZDKH010000193.1, read on the forward strand.
GAGCCTCGATAGCATCAAGAACCGGTTCACATACCTGAGGATACTTCATCTTCAGGTCTGCAACCTTCTCGACCATTCTCGCGGTCGAATGCGTTACCTGTGAATTTCCTATAACCAGATGATAATTTTGAGGAGCCAGACGTTTCCGTGTTCCTTCTTTAATCAGGAACATTCCCCCATATGTCGAAACGGTTGTATCAGTTGGACTGGCACGTCCTTTTTGAACTCTTTTTTCAATCTTATATGCGATCTCGGCAATATCATCTTTGGATTTGCAGAGGTCGAATTCATCATTGATTGCAGCAAGTGTTGCTACCGTAACCGCAGCAGAAGACCCAAGACCGGATGAACTCGGAAGCTGAGAATTTATATATACACTCCCTTTCACGTTCAACTCTTTAAAGCACTGGTCAATATACGGTGACTTTGCATGGTGAGGGTGATTCGTCTTTCTGACCGTTACATATACTCGTGGTCTGATTGCAAGTGCTATTCCAGGTTTTCCATATACGACAGCATGTTCACCGAAGAGGAATACCTTCCCTGGAGCACTCCAGGTTGACAATCAGTTCACCGCCAGTGCGGCATAACCGACAACTTGGCTGTAGTCACCACTCGACTCCCCACTATTCGTATATGAGAGGAGATCGCACCGGGAAACCCCCTGATTTTTAAGTACTTCAACCATCGTACCAATGGGACCATATCCGCAGGCGGTGATTCTGTTCTGATATATCCGATTATAAAATTCCCGCACATTCAGATCCTTCAGTGCTTCTATCACAAAAAGATCGTCTTTTCGTGCTTTCTCTGCGGTCACATAATGGGAGAAGTCACTTGATGCGACGATTCTGACATCACCCGGATATTTATCAAGAGCAGACCTGATGACATGGGATATTCTTGTGATCTCCTCCATCGTCTGATGCCCCATCATGATGGGAACCATGGTTGCCTCTGGAAACCGGTATCTGATGAATGGTATCTGGACCTCAAGGGAATTCTCATTCCCAAATGACATTGCCCGTTCATCAATAGGGAGATTAATGAGAGATGTAAGAACCCCATCATTCTGTACGGGTCCTAGGGGAGTATCCCATGCAATCGTAGAAATACACGTAGAAAACCCCCGATGACTCGGGCCTATTACGAGAAATGTCCCATCAAACCCATCTCTGATTGCTGCAAAAGCATGGGCAGCGGTCTGACCTGAGTAGACGTAACCAGCATGGGGGGAGACGATCCCCCGGGCATCCCGGCCAGTACAGGTATGACTAAAGAACCGGTCCAGCATTCCTGTTAGCTGAACCGGATCAGCCGGGTAAAACATCCCGGCTACAGTGCATCGCCTCATCGTCATCTGACTGTATTATTGGGTGATACGCATCAGGATTGAATCCTGCGGGGCGTTTCTCTCTGACTTCAAAGATCTGTCTCGAAATCTTCTGGAGTCAAAGATGTGGTGTACCCTTTGTGGCGGAGGTACTCCTTCGTGAGCAGGAAGTAGATCATTGAAAGAGCTTTACGTCCCTTGTTGTTTGTTGGGATGACGACGTCGACGAGACTGGTCATATTATTCGTGTCGCAGAGTGCTACTACCGGAATGCCGATTTGAAGTGCTTCACGAATAACCTGCAGATCGCTGACCGGGTCAGTTACTACAATAACTTCTGGTTCTGTATATTTGGGCAGAATCGGATTGGTCAAAGTCCCGGGGATATATCTCCCGGTCATTGGGAACCCACCGATTGCCTCAGCAAACTGACGAGCAGGGAACTGCCCGTACTGTCGTGAGGTCACAATCAGAATCCGTGCCGGATCATACTGTGAAAGGAACTTGGCAGCGAGTTTAATTCGCTCGTCAGTCTCCCTGATGTCAAGAATATACAATCCATCACCGCGGACGCGGTAGATGAAATTCTTCATATCGCTGCTCTTCTGCTGAGTTCCGATGTGGACACCTGCTGCAAGATACTCTTCAACAGAGACAAGGGGCTCGTTCAGTTCAATCTCCATCTCATTTCCGTTCATACATACTCTCCTCTATCCGAATGAGTTCGTTCAGTTTCACAGTTCTCTCACCGCCGACGACACCGGTTTTTATAAAGACACACCCAAATGCACATCCCAGATGGGCAATTGCGGAATCTTCGGTCTCGCCAGAACGGTGACTCATGACAGTCTCCATCCCATGCCTATGGGCGAGTGATATCGCCTCATGGGTATCGGTCAGAGTACCAATCTGATTCGGCTTAATGAGTACACAGTTCGCCGAACCTTCAGTTATTCCCTTCCCAATAAGAGAAGGGTTTGTGACGAATAGATCGTCACCACAGATGAGACAGGAACTCCCCATCTGCCTGGTCAAAGCGGCGAAGGAACCAAAATCTTCTTCATACAAAGGATCTTCAACATACACCAGCCCATACTCATCGATGAGTTCAGTCACATATCCGATCTGCTCATCACTGGTCCTTCCATTACCATTCCTAGTCTCATAGAGACCAGAACCTGGATTGTAGAACTGACTGGCCGCGATATCGACTCCAGTACTGATGGTAAATCCAACCTCATCAGAAACGACATCGACTGCTTCAGTGACCACCTCAAGGGCTTTCCTATCAGTGATCGCCGGAGCCCATGCCCCTTCGTCGCCTTTTCCACACGAAACATCCATTTTCGTGAGAATTTCTTTTACTTTCGCATGAACACGGACATTCGCAAAAATTCCTTCACGAAGTTCAGAGCAACCAGTTGGAACAACCAGAAACTCTTGTATCTCTGTAGCATGCGATGCGTGGGCCCCTCCACCAATGACATTGCCAAGTGGAAGGGGGGCAGATGATACGAATGACCCACCCAGATGTCTCCAGAGAGGTATTCGAAGTGCTGCTGCTGCAGCTTTTGCATTTGCCAGTGACAGAGCCACGGCAACATTCGCGCCGATACCTGCAAAGGTATCAGTTCCATCGATCTCACGAAGCAATGCATCAAACCCGATCTGATCTTGTGTATCAAGACCAATCAGATGAGGAACCACCTGGTGAGTCGCTTCATCCACTGCAATGTCCGGATTTTTCACCGATGCTTCATGAATGCCAGTACTGGCACCTCCGGGAGCAGCAGACCTGCCAAATCCATGTTCTGCAGTGATATCAGCTTCCACGGTCTTGCGACCACGGGAATCAAGTATGATTCTGAGATCAACCGCGCGAATGATTGTCATCCTTCTCAGTTATCTCCGTTTAACGGTGATGGGGATGACATTTTTTTCAAATTCCTCCAGCGCGAGGTACAGCGGATCGATTGTAGTGCTCGAGACAAGTATTGGAGCACCCATCGAGATCTGTAACGCCCGGGCACCGACGATCCGTGCCTTCTCATAGCGTGTATAGTTCTGCATCCGATTCCTCAAGAATTAGTCAACACAGGATGGGGTCGCTGAGATTCGAACTCAGGTCACAGCGTCCCGAACGCCATAGGATGGTCCAGGCTACCCTACGACCCCTCATTGATAAGGATTCAATTCATCAATAATCTCCTTGTGCGTGAGCAACATACGCCGGCAACAATACCGATCCATATTAAGAGAATCGAGGATCTTTTGGGGATCCTCGCCTTCATCTCTACGGCGTTTATAGTCCTCGTATGCAGTGGAGATTACTTTTCCACAGGTGAAACAGCGAACCGGTATCATATGGTTGCACCACTAATGTAAGCTGTTTTGGTAATAAATATCACCGATATGATTTCTGGAATTTCTTACGAGCACCACGACCATGCGGCTTTTTCGCTTCCTTCTGACGGGAATCGTTCACCAACAGACTGCGATCATACGCAAGGTATACATCCTTCATCCGGGGATCACTATGCCACTGAACGATCCCCCTGGCCAGTGCAGTCCGGGCGGCTTCTGCCTGACCCATGACTCCACCACCCCGAACCTTAATCGCGACATCGACGCCTTCCAGCGCAGTCGGAATCAAGGTGAGGGGCTCACCGATCTTCATTCGTGCAAGTTCGGTCGAATAGACATCAATAATCAGGGAGTTAATCCTGATGATGCCCTTTCCTGGCCTGAAGGTTGCACGGGCGATCGCTTTCTTACGCTTTCCACTCGTGTTGAGCACTTTTGCCATAGCCATCACTCCTTAAAACTTCGCTCCGAGGAAACTGCTGATCGTTCCAAGCGTTACACATGCCGGAGTGTTCAGACGAGTCTTGTGAGCGTCAACCAGTTTCTCTGCAGTCATCCCTTCGAGTTCATATGGGAGTCCTACATAGACCTTGATTCGTTTCATCGCCTCAATACCCCGCTGACGCTTGTACGGGATCATCCCGCGGATCGTCCGCTTCATGATATGATCCGGCCTGCGTGGGAAGAACGGACCCCCTTCACGGGAGCCACGCTCTCTCTTATGTTTATAAATTTCGAAGATCCGGGCTCGGCTCCCGGAAATTACAACCTTCTCAACATTGATGACTGCAATTTCCTCTCCATTTAGTGCCCGCTTCGCAACCACGCTGGATAGCCTGCCCATTAGCAGTCCCTCTCCATCGATTACCGTTACCATCTGCTCACTCACCTCAGTATCCTCACGTGGCTGCCCTTCGGGTTTAAGGTCAGGAGTTGCTCAATACTGATGCATTCCCCCTGTTTCCCGGCAATCTTATCAACAGCTGACTCTGAAAAATTCAGAGCTGCGACTGTGACCTTTGACTCCAGGACACCACTCCCAAGAACTTTTCCAGGTATAAGAAGCGTTTCGCCCTCTTGTGCATACCGGTTGATCTTGCTCACGTTCACTTCAGCGTAGTTCTTGCTTGGTTTCTCAAGTCTGATCGCGATGTCGCGCCAGATCTGCACCTCGTTCTCACTCGATGCCTTCTTCAGGATTCTGATGAGTTCGGTGAGGCGCGGATTGGACTTATCATTTCTTTTGCTCATGATCCGTTACCCCCTGATTTCGCAGAGCGCTTCGAGGAGTTCGTCTGATTGAATCTTCAGATACAGCAGCCCCTGTGTAATGATCTCAACGACCGGGAGTGAACCGTCACTCTCCATCGAGAAGATAAACCGCGTATCATCCATAGTAATATGAATGGCTGGTTCCTCCCCGATACCGCTGTTGAGGCAGGCTTGTTCACAGAGCCGGCAGAGTGAGCATTGAACGTCTCCCCCTTCCTTCACGGTGATCTTCCCGCCTATGACCTCCAGGATATTCTTGGGACAGACCTCGACACACAATCCACACCCATCACACCGGGAATCCGGAGTAATAAGTGGGTAGTTCTTATACCCGCAAACCGTGACCGGTTGCCACTTTGCGTGTTCAAGACCACGGTTCAGGATTGCGTATGCCTCCAGAACGACCTTCTGGTTCTTTTCGAGTTTTACAATCGGAACATTTCCGAATGCGGGATGAACTGCGGGATCCTGAGAGATGAGATCATCGGAGACGACCGTTCGGGCGCCTTCAACACTCATAGTCAGAGTGACCGTGCACAATGAACATCCTTTGTTGTTACATGAACACTGATCCCGCGGGACGTAACTCTTCAGGTCTGTGGTGAGTGGAATCAACCCCAGCCGGTGTGCGAGCATCTCGTCAAAGAGGGCACTTGAGTTGTCATAGATTTTGACATCCTCAATAGCGAAACTCTTCACTTCACTCTGCATTGCCCGACGGAGAGCATTTGCAAATGCAACATGCGAATCACTCAGCACAAACGAGGTGCTGTTTCCCTTGATGCTGCTGAAATCGATCTTCATCAGACCCGACGACCTCTCTTCCCGCCTTTTGCTCTGCAGGAGTCGTGTGGTACAGGCGTGACATCTTCAATTATGCCGATACGGACACCCGCACGAGAGAGGGCACGGATCGCGGCTTGAGCGCCAGGGCCGGGTGAGCGTTGCTTGCCCCGCCCAGGTGCACGGACCTTCACATGAAGGCCGACAAAACCCTTTTCCCTCGCTGCCTGCGCAACGTTCTGTGCCATCTGCATGGCGGCATAGGGGGAACTTTCGTTCCGATCCTGTTTCACAACCATGCCACCACTACTCTTCGTGATCGTTTCAGCCCCGGTTTGATCGGTGACAGTTATGATGGTATTGTTGAATGAGGCATAGATATGTGCAACGCCCCATTTCTCCTTCCCTTCAGCCATAATTATCTTCCCACCTTTGCAATCCGTTGCCGTTCCCCATGAATGTCACTCACAAGCGGTGAAGAGCCGGAAAAGGTGATAACATCCTGATCAGCTGCGCTAACCGTGTATCCCGGAATCGTGACTCTTCTTCCGTTGATTGCAATGTGTCCATGAGTGATGAACTGCCGTGCCTGCTTTGGTGACCGTGCAAATCCGCGACGATATACCTGTGTCTGAAGGCGGCGATCGAGTTGCTGCTCTACCCGAAGGGAGAGAACATCATCAATACCCGCATTCTGACCAAGAATGCCGATACGGTTCAGATGGCCAACAAGTTCAGACTTTTTCCGCTCAATAAGTTCCGGACCTGCTCCGCCTGACTGCAGTGCAATGATGTCACGGGCAGCCTTTCGGTACCGGCGAAGAGCACTCTTTGCAATCCATACTTCCCGCTTGTTACGCAGTCCATACTCGATTACGAGTCGAGTTTCTTCCTCGATACGGGAGAGTTCGAATGGGCGCTTAGGCGTCTGGTACTGTTTATGGTTCTTTCCTGGATATCCCATGATTCACCCTTAAACCTTCTTTCTCTTCACACCGACGATAAGCCCGGTTCTCCCGGTCGACTTGGTGCGCTGTCCACGGACCTTCTGACCGGTCTCGTGTCTGATACCCCGGTAAGCACGAATCTTCTTGAGAATGTTGATATCGTCCTCATTAATGAGGGGGAGATCAGTCCCAATAATGTGCTTTGGCTCACCGGTATAGACGTCTTTAGGTCGGTTCGTCATCCATGTTGGAATTCGCTCGGAGTAGTTGTTTACAACCTCACGAATCCGGTCAACGGATGCTTCATCGAGTTTGCCCATCAGGTCGTGTTTTCCGACTCCAGCCGCTTGAGATATGATCTGAGCGGTGTGTCTACCAACACCCTTGATACCAGTCAGTGCTACGTTAACTGGCTTGGTACCGTCGAGGTCGGTATTGAATACCCTGACGAAATAATTAATCTCTTGATCTTCCTGAGCCATGCAATGCCTCGCTTCTTATAAAGCGCCTGCGTGTCAGCGTTGAGGGAGGGATTTGAACCCCCGAGTCCCAAGGGACACAGGGTTAGCAACCCTGCGCCATACCTGGCTTGGCTACCTCAACAATCAAATTCGCATCTGTGAAGACACTCGCAACAGGTGACCTGTTGCTACAGGAATTGTGCCTATCAAGGTGGTACTGATTCAGATATAAGAGTTATGATACCCGTGTCAATTTCAGACAATGGATATGAGAAAAAAATAAGAATTATCGAACATTTGAAACCCGTTTCACCCCTGAACCAATAAGCGCGGAAGTAACCAGAGGAATGGCTATTGTTGCATCACAGAAACACTGCACTTTACTGCATGTGCATGACTCTTTGCCCCATGATATTGCCTCTTCAAAGGTGCACCCAGAGAGTCCCCCAAAATGAGGGGTATCTGTGGTATACTGGATGGCATAATCATGACCACTACAATCATTCTTATGTATAGATCCGATGACCTGCGTCTGCTGAATGAAATTCTTCGGAACGCCGCCACCAATATAAATAACCCCGGAACGTGCGGTCTCTTCAACCAGCGTGGTGATCTCATCAGCGTCCTGAATCTGATCCACCCGAATCTGAACCCCTAACCTCCGCGATATCACAAGACCAATCCCGATAGATG
>JAZDKH010000194.1:0-4677 GCA_043803325.1 Methanobacteriota archaeon
TGGAGGAGTTATTGTTGATGGAGGACATCGAATGGGGCCTGGACATGAGAAAGAGTCATTTCTCCCCTCATCTGCCTCACCGGGAGTCAGAACCGCCCCGCTTATTGGAAGATATGAGTTTCCAGAAGACTGGCGGATCATCCTTTGTCTCCCTGATGTAACGCAGGGAGCAAGTGGTGCTGTTGAGCAGAATATCTTTCAAAAATGCTGTCCGATTCCACTCCAGGAGGTTCAGGAACTGTCACATATCATCCTGATGCAGATGCTTCCTGCTCTCATCGACCAGGATCTTGATCAGTTTGGTAAATCCGTTTCTGCACTCAGACAAATCGGCTTTAAACGAGAGGAACTGGCTTTACAACCACCGGTTCTCCATGATATCCTTAATTATATGGACACCTGTGGAACTGCCGGGGCAGGGATGAGTTCATTCGGCCCTGCGCTCTTTGCCCTGACTGATACGAATGGAGCAGGACGTGCATCTGATATCAGATCATACCTTCATGACCGGTGTGAAGGGGAGGTCCGCATCGTCAGGGGCTGCAACAATGGCGCAATCATTCGAAGAACCTAATTAACTCTTGAAAAAAGGATTTCTCTGATTATCTGGTCCATGAGTTTTATGGCACAGAACTCCCCGCACATAAACAGTTCCATGTCCGGGTGCCAGGCAGGCTCCAACATACCCGTGGTTATGATGATGACTAACCGCGTTATCAACTGGGAGAGAGCCTGACTCAAAGAGGGGTAATTCTGAACGTCCTTTATAATATCTTACATTATCTGCAATCATTTCTGCCCATATATACCCTCCTGACCATTCAATGGTGGCCTGGACTCCCGCCTCGCGCGCATGTCTTGCCAATTGGATATTATCTGCGAGTTCTTCATACTGGGTTAGGTCAAGGGGATCGTGAATACCCCCACTTCGGAGGGAGTTCTCAAGTGAAAGTACTTTAGGAGGGGAGTAACCGATGAGATCCCTGTCTAATCTCTCGAACTGGACCTCCCATAGGGAGTCCACTGAGGGTATCAGGTCCATGACGCTCTGTTATCACTACTATCTCGATCTCCTCATCAGGAAGAGTCTTTACTCCTGATGTTTCGAAGTTTGCATTGACTTTGATTATGAGCCCTGTTCCAGTTCAGCAGACTTACCAATCCCGTTCCTTAAACACGAACTCTTCTGATGCAAACTGAATCATCACCTTTCTGGTGGTATGATAGTACTGCTCCACCAGTGGTCTGAACTCATTCGTGATTATTCCAGATCTTTGTTGATCATATGGCGGGAAGAACAAAACTCCTTTTATTGTACAAGATAACAGATCACGTATGCATCTCACTGAGTTCAGGGTCCAGAACTATAAGATTATTAATGATACCGGGTGGGTCCCGGTCGATAACCTGACAATATTCGTGGGAAAGAACGAATCAGGGAAGTCTGCGATATTTCGTGCTCTCTCTAAACTAAATCCTTCTGACGGGGTTGGATATGATGGGCTTAAGGAGTTCCCCAGGCAGCGTTATGCTGGTGAGATCACTAAAACTGATTGGCCTGTCGCGTCTGGTAAATTTATGCTGACCTCCCTAGAACAGGATGAACTTCGTGGTCTCTCTGAACTCTGTAGGAATGTGGAAGAGGTAGAGGTCACCCGTCATTACACCGGAAAGTACAGTATCACCTATCACCCGGACATCGGGGTGGAACTGGTCACAACCGGCGATCTCATCTATGAAATTGATGTCGCCATAGAACAGATTCGAAATCTGATTGCACCTGAAGGTCGGGGGGAAGCTTTGGGCAGGATCAAAGAAGAACTTCTTTCAACTCTTGAAGAACAGAAAGAGGCGGTTCCTCAGGGGGGACAGGTTCAAAAGCGGAATGTCACCGATATCATCAACATAATAAAAAGCAGGGGAAATGAGCAGTGGCAGCTTGAACTGGTAACTCCTATCTGCGAACCGATGTATAGTCTGGTAAGGCAGATAGAGGTGTATGAGAGCTTGATGTCTGCAAACCGGTACATCATCGATCATCTTCCGCGGTTTGTATACTTTGATCAGTACAATGTTATCGAGAGTGCGATTCATATCCCGACCTTTATCGCTACGCTTAAGAGTAATCCTGAAAGTCCTGGTCTGCGGGCAACCCACTGTCTCTTTAGACATGTTAACCTGGATCTTGATATCATTGATAAACTCGGGATGCACAAGAACGCGACAGACGAAAATCCGATAATCCGCAGACAGGTAGATGAGCGCTCTATCCTCCTCTCCACAGCTTCAAATCAGATGAGCCGGAGGTTTGAGGATTGGTGGGGACAGAGAAAACTCAGATTCAGATATGATATCGATGGAGATTATTTCAGGGTCTGGGTATCTGATGATCTGGATCCATCAGAGATAGAACTTGAGCAGCGGAGTGCCGGTCTTCAGTACTTCTTCTCGTTTTATCTGGTTTTCCTGGTTGAATCAGGTGATGCGTATCAGGATAGTGTCCTGCTTCTGGATGAGCCTGGTATGCAATTACATGCAACCGCCCAGCAACATGCAGTCAAGTTCTTTGAACGCCTGGCCCAGGAGAATCAAATCATGTACTCAACACATTCTCCCTTCATGCTTGACCTTGACCATCTCACCAGAGTCAGAACGGTGCATGAGAGTACTGACGGAACAACGAAGGTATCAGCAAATGACTGGCCAAAAGACCAGGATTCCCTATTCCCGCTTGAAGCTGCTCTTGCGTACCGGATAGCATCCCGAACCCTTGTTGCAGGAAGACAACTCCTGGTTGAAGATATTGTTGATCTCTGGCTCCTTCAGGCGATGAACTATGCGGTCGAAAAACTCGGAAAGACCGGCCTTGATCCGGAAATTACTATAACCCCTGCCGGAGGAACCGCAAACCTCCTTCCTCTCGCGACCCTTATCAAGGCGAGACACGGATCAGCAGCGGCACTCATATCAGGGAAGGATGTACCTGCAGATGTCCTGGCTCAGCTTCCAGGACCAGGGGTTGGAAGAGAACGAACATTGTTGATGTATAGTCAGATTACGGGAAATTCCGGGGCGACTATCGAGGATCTCTTCACTCCTGAGTTCTACTCACGATGTGTCAGGGATGTATACTCAAATATTTCTATATCAGCAGTCCCATCACAGAACCCGACTGAACGTGCAGAAGAGTATGGAATCATTCATACCGCGGGTGAAGCAGTAGATCGGAGGCAGGGAGAGCGATTTGAGCGATGGCGGGTTGCAGAGGTGCTATCAGACCGGATATGCGAGGCTCCTGGGATGGTTGAAGAGGAGACCGTAGAACGGTTTGTCAGGTTATTTGACGAGGTTAACCAGGCTACCGGGAGTGAGAAATTGGCCTCCGGCCGGATTGATGTGGTATAAACAGTAGACATTCATGGGATGGAGATGACACCTGATATCACTTCTCCTCCTATTTAAAACACCTTTGAAACTCTATCCTTTCAGAAACATATGGATATATATAATTGATTTTCTCTCATCTATAACTGAATGTATGTGATGAGTGAGGTAAAAAACCTCCCGCTGATTCTTTTGACTGATACTAATTGAGGGGCTTAATAGAAACCATTTATCAACGATAACACCTATTCCATAGTATGGATAACGGGCTCCTCCAGAACTCCGTAATTCTTTTCGAGATAATCTGTGTCATCGCTGTATTTGCGATATTTCTTATAAGGAGCCAAATTTTTACCGAAATTCTCGATCACCACCCACGTATAACTACGCAGATCATCCTTGTGGTATTCTATGGATTGCTCTCCATAGTGGGAACGGTTACCGGGATTGGTCTTTTCGGATCGATTGGAAACGTTCGTGACATAGGTCCGATGATGGCCGGCCTTACCTGCGGACCTTTCATTGGAATCGGAGCGGGAATTATCGGGGGATTATTCCGCTTCATACAGGGAGGACCGTATATGTATACCGGTCTTTCAGCCCCGATATTCTGTGGGATTATGGGGGGAGTACTATACCTGGTAAACAACCGCGAGTTCGTTCCCACCTGGATTGCCACCCTCTATATGGCACTGTGTGATACTCTCGTTTCAATTGTCACCCTGATCCTTGTGACCCCTCCCGATGAGCTATGGTTTATTACCGAACGAATCGCTATCCCTATGATCATAGGATCGACAGTAGGCGTCTTTATCTTCGCTGTCTTCATCCATGCCCAGATAAGAGAACGAAAACGGGATCGGGAATATAAAGTCCTTGAGAGAGAGAATGCAGACAAGAAAAATCTTGATGCCATCATCAATACCCTGGCAGATCCGGTTTTTTTAATAGATCACAATTTTTGCTGGACATTAGTGAATGACAAGTTTTGTCAGTTAATCGGAAAAAGAAGAGAAGATATCATTGGAAGACCGATTGCTAATTCCTTCACCCGGGAGGAGTATGAGATCATCAGAGATCAGGGAGAAGAGGTGTTTGTATCCCGGAGATCTATTGAGAAAGAGATGACGATCACCGGTTCAAATGGGCAGAATATTATCTTTATTTCTAAAGCAACCCTTTACATTGATTCAAGCGGGCATGAGTCAGTTGTTGGAATAGTCCGTGATATTTCTGAACGAAAAAAGATGGAAGAGGTCATCAAAGAGAGTGAGGCTCGTCTCACATCTGTCC
>JAZDKH010000195.1:0-3555 GCA_043803325.1 Methanobacteriota archaeon
TAACTTACAGCCTAATAAAGGTTTTGATGCCAGGCCTCGATTTATTTGTAAAATGAGTGGATTATTGTAGGTTTAGGAAAACCGCGCTGACGAAAAAACGTTATAAATCCACAGACTTAGGATACTGATAGAGGACCAGACCATGAATTCCGCCTCTGACCGGAGTACTATATATCAGCCGGTTTCTCCTGATAACCTTCCCGAGAACTAATGCCGGATCAAGAATATAAGGGTCAGGGGCCCGGTTATTATCCCCTGCTGTCTGGATCATCTGATCTCCTCTGATGGTAATTACCCGGTGGATAATATATCGCAACCCTCCTGGTTCAGCATACACGATAACATCCCCTGACCTGATCCGGGAATTTTTCTCAAATATCAGCCGGTCCCCTTCGATAAAAATGGGGAACATGCTGGATCCCTGGTATGTGATCTCTTCTCCGGTAAGTTTTGTGAGAACTCTGCTTTCTATCGGGAGAGAAAACCCGATTATCACAGACTGGGTAAAATAATAATCCTTCTCTCCGGATCCTCGTTTTTTCATTAAATCAATGTCCAAGAGGTGTTTAACGAGTTCTATAACCTATTTGGGAGTATTCGGAGGGTTTAATCTTATACTCTGATCTTCTCAATTACCCCCTGAAGAAAACCATACTTTCAATCTCTTCCCAGAACCGTCCGGTAAGGGTTGCATAAAGTAGAAACACCGGAACATTCACAGCCATCTTGCAGGCTGCAGAAAAGATCATCGCTTTTTTCCATTGTTTATAGTCTGTCTTCATCCCAATTTCCTGATTTTTAATCACCTGATGGGCAGATCCGGTAAGAAGTCCAGCTGCTTTACCCGGAGTACACCGGATAATCCGATCTTCATCAGACTGGATAAGAATACAGATCCCCATCAGCGGATATGACCGGGTAATATTCCACATCTGGGCGGTACCTGTTGCAATGATGCTCGCAGTTGGCAAAACATGCACAAGATAGCCCCCGGATGATGTACGGAGAACCAGGGCATTCTCATCTCCGGGCGCAATCCAGGGCGGAGGAACCCGCATAGCCGTTGTTGTCTTACCGCCTCCGCTTGATGCAAGGATGAGGACAGCACCACCATCCCGCACAAGGGTGGCTGCATGAAGCATGATACACCCGGATGAGAGCAGGAGTGTCGAAACCCCGATAAAAAGCGATTTAATTATCCAGGCTACATATTCTGTTCTCCCTTGATCCTCACCGTGGACTCCGATTTCTATGCAACCAGTCACGGTATTTACTGCCACCACTCCATATGGACTCTGGATAAGCCTCCAGCGCGATGAGCGGACGGGTTCATGCGCCAGGAGGGACGATATCCGAATTATTCTTCGCTCTGACCCGCTACTAGGAGAGAGCGAAAGAAGAGTTCCGATCTGATCGAGAACCCTGGTACAATCAGGTGATGCATACATGGACCAGCACAACTCTGGTGAAAAAGAGATGCGTAAGGTCATCTAATCACGAATCAGTTCATCAGAAAGTCTGGTCAGGGGAAACACACCTGATGCATAGGCATCTTCGCAGAATTTATGTCCGGCAAGTTCAGCAATCTCATGCTTATTTTTTTCCGCAACCGCCATGATAATCTGAGGATGGATCCCGGTCTCAACCAGGGTCTTCATCCCAGTCGATGCCCGCTCAAATGACCCGGGGACACCCCGCATCCATTCATGGCTCTCCTTCAGCCCATCAATAGAGACTGAAATGAAATGCGTCCGGCATGACTTGATCAGATCTGCGATATGGGGTGTTATCGCAACCCCGTTCGTCTCAATCGTCAGCCCAAGACCCTGGTCCCTGATATATCTGATAATTCTGATGATATCCGGATGTATCAACGGTTCCCCACCAGTCAGTTTCACTGAATGAAGCCCAAGTTCCCTCGCCTCAGTGATAATACTTACAAACGTATCATAAGGGAGCCCTTTTTCAGATTGATCTCCATTATAGAATGTCGGTGCTATCCAACAGTGACGGCAGGCCATGTTGCAGTCACCAGTGAGATAAAAGTACAGAGTACCTAAAGAAGGAACCGATTTGGTTTTTATTTCTTCAGTCATAACAATCAGATAATGAGGGCTCATGCCCTTGAGTGAGAGGATAATCGATTCATATCCAGACCTGCCTTAACTGAATAGAATGATTACCATAATCTCTGAATCCAGAACTCCTATATCAAGAAATTTATGAATCATCGATACTCCCTGCGGGCGTGATATATTCATTTCACCTGGGAATACTCACTATCCTTCCACCTTCTTCCAATAATCTCTTCAACCACCCGTTCGGACTTGGCACATATACTTTTCCGATTCGACTGAAGGCCCCAGCCGGACAGTTGACTGTGCTGGTCATCCGGTATTTACACATTGCAGATTACACCGTGAAGTAATATCTATGTCAACGCTCTTTGGTGTGTTCACCAGTCCGCGTTGTTCAACCATGAAATGATTCCTCGGCATATCCATGCCGTATTGTATCTGCAAAAAAACTCCTGATATCTTCTTCCAGTTCATCTGGAGTGTCTTCAAATTCATATTTGAGCGTTTGAATAATGGTTTCACAGGTATGGCCCTGGATCATTCCTTTCCATATAGTTACCGCGGTAGGAGTGAGACCGACCACCTTGCCGGTATCAGGGTTAAAGAGCAATGCCCAGTCATCGAACTCTTCCCGAAGTGAGATCATCGGTTTAACACGGGGAACAGGCATATCCAGCGCCATTAATAGTATTATTATTTACGATAATTAAAGACCACCTTACCTCTGGTGATTCTTACGCCATCGACGTAGGGTGATTTTCAGGATAGAAAACCAGGTCTCTCCGTATTCCTTAAGTGAAAGTGACGTACATGACATACAAACCGCCCGTGTTGCGGTGAGATAATGAAAAAGAGCCAGGCATTTCCCAGAAACGGTTTCCATTTTGCGTATCTGGCTCAATACCTTATGCTCTCTTCCGGTTATTACCCGGTTAGCGGTGATGAGGCTCTGTATCTCATTGTCGTCTGGGTCAGCCAGGTCATACAAATTAAATTGGGCAGGGAGAGTAATTCCGAACCAGAGAGAAGTCAGTTCAAGAGTTTGCATTAGAGAAGAACGCCCTTTCCAATAGTGAGATCTCTTAATCACGTTGTCCCATAATTTCTGCCTCGTTATCTCCTTGACAAGCATTACAATGTCAGCCATCCAGATGAGCCTGATCTCTCCAGGATGTTGAATACACATATGCAATCCTGCATAAAGCAATGCATCTTCAGGAGAGAGAGTCCGAAATGATCCCCAGGGTACCACAATCTCCCGGGATAAAGCAAAGAAAGCATCAAAGCGTAACACATTCTTCTCAATGGGGTTATATAATAGCCTCCAATGGAGTTCAACAGATTTATATCCAATTCCCGGAGGGGGATGCAAAACCTGGTGATGATAGAGATCAGAGGAGATACCAAATCCGTCAAACATCAGGCGATATCCCATGCCCTGAAGAATTTCTGATGCAGATCTGATACATTCATGAGG
>JAZDKH010000196.1:0-5855 GCA_043803325.1 Methanobacteriota archaeon
GCAACTGAAAAACCAGCAACTGAAAAACCAGCAACTGAAAAACCAGCAACTGAAAAGAACGTAACTGCTTAAACAACCACCATCCCACTCCTGGGGGATCAGAAGATCCCCTGGGTTTGGCATACTGGTTGCCCTCACCGGACCTGGCCAGGTACATTCCTGATTCAGCGCCGGATGTAAGGGTTTAAACCCGTATCATTCTATTTTTGGCACCCGGAATTTATCACATTGTTCCCAACTTGACAATCGCGGTTTATTGGTATTGCCAGGGATAATCCAGGGGGAGTATATTTATTATGCTCAACCACTCGCAAAGGAAATATGAAGAAGGGATGGTCTCCCAGCTTGATCATTTAATCTGAAGATTTCAGATACTTCAACAATGTATGAGAAAACAGTCATCACTACCAATAGGCTATCATCCGTGATATCAAAGCAGCAGTCTGGTTTGATGAGATAGATCGGTTTGCAAAGAAAATTAAAACATTCGGGTGTCGACACTAATTTCAACTGTTGTTGAACAATACGAAGAGAGTTAAGAATATACGGAGTATATGATAGGATGAGAACCACATCAATACGGGGAATGACCTGACATGGGATTGCCGGAACCTGTTGAAGATTCCTTATGTCAAATCGGTGGAATAGATGGTCTCAAACAATATCTCCCCCCTGATGAAGAACTCATAAGAAAGAAGAATGTTTTTTCCGCTCTTTCAGACGCAACACGTCTGAAAATTCTCCATCTCCTCAATATCCAACCACTCTGTGTCTGTGTGATCAAAGAGGTGATTGATATTGCAGATTCAAAATTATCGTACCATCTTAAGACTCTCACCACCGCCGGATTGATAGAAAAAGAACCTGAAGGCATTTATCTTATATATTCAATCACCCAGACCGGCAAACGGTGTATTCAGATCTGGTTGTAACCCTGGTCTTCTTTTTAACCCCGGGTTTTTAGATCCTGAAATGGAGAATTCAGAAATACGAGCGAAACGGGGGAATACCTCAAAAATCCCTCCCCATGCGGCAACTTTTTATTAGTTCAAAATTAATTGAATGGGGAGACAATCAGGAATGAGATCTTTGAGTGTCATACGAATCCGAAAATATCCCGTCATCTCATTCTTGCAACCAGAATCCACTTTTTTCTTTCAGGTGTACTCATGAATCAGTTTTTTTCACCCATCAAAAGCCGGATCATTGTCACTTCTCTGATCTTTTGTATCGTCTGCAGTGGATTTCTCATATCCGGGGCCATCGCAGGAGAAACAAATACTACCCCATCGGGTGATGTCTTGGTTGAAGTATATCATTTTCACCCGACAAACGGGTGTATTACCTGCACGACCATTGGGAAATATGCTGAAGAGTTGATTGATAAATCCTACCCGTCTGAACTTGAGAGCAAGAAGATTGTCTTTGACCATATCAATTACCAGGATCCGAAGAATGCCGATCTGATTAAGAAGTTCGGAGTAACTGGTTCTTCTTTGATGATTGGGGTAACCAATGCAACCGGATTCCATAAAGAAGAGAATGTCAAGGTGTGGTATAAGGTTGGGAACAAAGACGAATTCATGACCTATCTTAAAGATCTACTCGACCGAAGACTTGCCGGGTCATTTGAATAATACACTCGTTCTTTTGTGATAAAGGTAATATGACTGAAATAATCATACATAATATGAGGGCTCGATGAAAAATCATGAGCGGATTACTTCATTGCGATTGCCCATTTTTCTCCTGATCATTGCTATCACTGTGGGAATTCCTCTCTCTATCGGTTGTTCATCACGTGCTGGTGACCTCACGTGACCGACCTTATGAGTTTTATGGAGGCGATGGGATCCAGTGATATCCCTCTCGTCGCTGCATTCTTTATCGGGCTGATGATGGCGATCAGCCCCTGCCCGATGGCAACCAATATCACGGCTATCGCCTATGTCTCCCGGAAAATTGGAGACAGCAGGTACACGATCCTCGTCGGACTGCTGTACAGTCTTGGCAGGATGTTTGTATATGTCGCAATCGCTGCCCTCATCGTCCTGTGCGGATTGAATGTTCAGTCAATTGCCTTATTTCTTCAGGAGTACGGTGACCTTCTGCTCGGTCCGATTCTCCTGATCTGCGGTATTATGATGCTCGAGATCATCCCGCTCTCCTTTGGCTTTGAGCATGCCGGTCTGCATGAACTCAAAGAACGGATCTCTCAAAAGTTATCAGATCAGGGACTGCTCGGGAGTTTCTTCCTGGGTATCCTCTTTGCCCTGAGTTTCTGTCCGTTCAGTGCGGTCCTGTTCTTTGGGATGTTAGTGCCTCTGGCACTGAGTATACAGGATCCGATAGGAGTTCCCCTGGCATTCGGGTTTGCAACGGGTTTGCCGGTGATCCTCTTCTCAGTGCTCCTCGTCACCGGCGTAAAGCGGTGTAGTAATTTTCTGGGAAAGGTGCAGGCTGCCGAAGTCTGGTTCAGGCGGGTAGTAGCGGTAGTGTTTATCCTGACTGGTCTGTATTTCACCGTAATGCTCTTTACGGGATAATAACTCCCATTTTTCAAACCGATTTGCGTGCAGTACTCTTCTCCCACTAATGATGAAGAGCTGCTTATGAACTGAATGGTCAGGAGTTTGACCTGAAGGCAATGAACCGGTTTGCTCTCTCGATATGTCATAACTGCCGTGCTCCCCGGTTCGGAAGAACGTGTGATAAGGAGAAGGCAGGGATTATTCATCTGGAAGAGTTGTTGGCTGCGATGAAAGGGATTAATCCGGAGTTGTGGGAAAAAAGTTCCCGGATTATGGAGATAGTCACAGGTAGTATCGCCTCAGACAAGGTATAAGGTAAACCTACTGGAGGTTTTTGAGATAAGCAATACCGATTCCCGGACTTCTCCACTGGAAAAGAAACAATGGTTACTTCACAATCATAACCGGACATGGAGCGGCCTGGGCAATCCTCTGACTCACACTCCCGAGAAGAATGCCTTGTAACGTGCCAAGGCCGCGACTCCCGATTATAATAAGATCTGCCATCTCTTTCTTCGCAATATCCACGATCTCTACTGAGGGATCGCCAATTGCTACCTTAAGATCATAGGATAACCCTGCAAGAGATAATGCGTCAATGGTCCGCTGTAAGGCGGCTTTTGCATCATCTTCAAGAAGAGTATGCACGTCAAACTGTGCTTTGACCATTCGTGACTGATCCGGGGGATTCGTTATGATATGAGTGATCATGATTGAAGAGAGAGTGAGCCCTTTAGCGAGGTCGATAGCTGCCTGAGCAGCTCGTTGTGCGTTATCTGAACCATCGGTTGCTAGTACAATTTTCTGAAACATACAGGCCTCGGTTGTTGAGAAAGATACATCTCTTTGAAAAGGGTGACTCAGGAATATCATTAAAACTGATGGTATCACCAGCGAAGCGTAAATATATTATATACGGGTACAGGTAAAGTAATATCTACATGTAATCAGGATGTTATCAGCAGTATTCAATTTCGTACAAACTTTATTTCTATTGCTGCTGAATCTCCTGATAAATCCTCCTTCTCTGCTTTGAGCAGAACTATACTCAATACTGGTCAGGTGAATATTCGTGAATGTTGAAACTATCAAAAAGGAATGGTTCTCCCATGTCAAAGGAGATACCCTCGCCGGGATGACCGTAGCCCTGGCTCTCATCCCGGAATCGATCGCGTTCTCTATCATCGCCGGGGTCGATCCGATGGTCGGGTTGTATGCTTCGTTCTGTATTGCTCTTGTTATTGCGTTTGCCGGAGGCAGACCGGGGATGATATCCGCAGCCACCGGGGCGATGGCTCTGGTATTTGTCATCCTTGTCAAAGACTACGGGGTAGAATACCTGTTTGCTGCAACAATTCTGACCGGAATTATCCAGCTCACGTTAGGGTTTTTGAAAGTGGACCGTTTCATCACGTTTGTGCCCTACTCAGTGGTATTAGGATTTGTCAATTCACTTGCCATCCTTATTTTTCTCTCTCAAATCACGTTTATGGTCAATGCCCCGGTGGTGATGTATGCGATGGTAGCCGGCACACTTGCTATCGTCTATCTCCTTCCCCGGTTCACCAAAGCCGTCCCTTCTTCACTTGTGGCTATAATTGTCATGACTATCCTTGCGATAGGCATGAATCTGGATGTATTATCAGTCGGCGATCTTGGAACGATCACCAGCACCCTTCCTCAGTTCCATCTGCCTGCAGTTCCGTTCACCCTTGAAACGCTCCTGATAATTTTCCCGTATTCAGCCACTCTTGCCGTTGTGGGTCTTCTGGAATCGCTTCTTACTGCATCGATTGTGGATGAGATGACCGGAACCCGGGGAGACAAGAACCGGGAAGTCAAAGGGCAGGGCCTTGCAAACTGTATCACCGGATTTTTCGGGGGGATGGGTGGATGTGCGATGATCGGCCAATCAGTGATCAATATCAAATCCGGAGGAAGAGGGCGGCTCTCCACCCTGGTGGCCGGATTGTTCCTCCTCATTCTTATCATCTGTCTTGGAGATATTCTTGCACAGATACCCATGGCTGCCTTGGTTGGCGTGATGATTATGGTTGCCCTCAGCACGTTTGAGTGGCAGTCCATTAAAGAGATACATAAAGTCCCAATCAGCGACGCGGCAGTCATGATCCTGACGATGGCGGTTGTGGTGTATACTCATGACCTGGCAAAAGGGGTGATCACCGGGGTGATTCTCAGCGCTCTGATCTTTGGCTGGAGAATCTCTTCAATATCTGCATCAAGCCAGGTTCGGGAAGATGGGGTGCTTGTGTATACCATCACCGGCCAGCTCTTCTTTGGGACGATGTCCCATTTCATCGATCTCTTTGCGTATGATCAAGGGCAGAAAAAGATAGAGATTGACTTCTCCCATTCTCATATCTGGGACCAGTCTGCGGTGATAGGAATTGCCCGGGTAATAGATCGGTTTCAACTCAATGGGAACTCAGTCTATGTTACCGGGCTCAATGAGGAGAGTCAGACGACGCTCGACAGAGGGTTCTCTTAAAGATTCACTGATGATGTATACATTGAAAAAACAACGATGAGATATATACTCTTCCTTTTCCGGACCGGTAACCTCTTATCATTCACCCATGATGCTCTGATATGACCATTGAGAAAAAAATTGCATCACTGTTCAGACTGAATGATGAGACATGGAAACGCCATGCTAATCCATGGAGTGTAATCTCCCGTAATACGGCTCTTCCTCTCCTTATCATCGCCTTCTGGAGCCGTGTATGGCTCGGATGGGGGGCTCTCATTCCAGTTACCCTTGCCTTGGTATGGACCTGGCTGAACCCCCGGTTTTTTTCAGAACCTGATTCGTTTGACCACTGGACATCTAAAGCAGTATGTGGTGAGCGGTTGTGGATGAACCGGGATCAGGTACCGGTCCCGAGTCATCATCGCCAGGCACCCCGGATATTATCTGTAATTTCGGGAGTGGGGATGATTCTGGTTATTTGGGGGGTTTTATATCTCGAAATCTGGCCGACCCTGCTTGGTGCAACGGTTGTCTATCTGAGTAAACTCTGGTTCCTTGATCGGATGGTCTGGCTCTGGGGGGATATGGGTATGGATTCCCAATACACGTCTGAAGAATCTCTGAGGAATAAGATCTGAAAATCAGACGTGGTTATGGAGATATCCAAAAATATCACGTATTGATGATAGAATCCGGAATCCTTTCTCGGTTATGATATAATCCCCCCGTTCGTGCCGTTGGATTATCATTCCCGCTTCCTGGAGTTTTCTGATATGAAAAAGAAGATTCCCTCCTCGTAATTTTGTCAGATGAGAGAGATCTGAAAAAGTTTT
>JAZDKH010000197.1:0-9728 GCA_043803325.1 Methanobacteriota archaeon
AGTTGGCAGGGGAAGATGGCACCAGTATCGGGTATATCATTGTTGGAAACGACATCACCGAGAAAGTTCTTGCTAAACATGTGATAAAAGAGAGCGAGGAATTGTTTCATGGTATTGCGACCAGAGCCAGCGACGCCATCGCGCTTCTTGACCAGAACGGGTTCATATGGTACTGGAATCCGGCAGCGGAAAAACTATTTGGCATGAGTTCCGATGCTGTCATGAGGAGCAACTTCTTTTCTCTGTTCTCCTCTGTTTTATCACGTGATAAATACCTTTCCGATTTTCAGATATTTTTTGAAACACATGCAGGATTTTTTTCCCAATCCTCCTGTGAACTAACGATGCATAACAACTTAGAAGAAGTTATTCATCTTGAGATGTCCCTGGCCTCCCTCCACTTTAAAGGCATGTGGTATGCACTCGGAATATTCCGTGACATTACTAACAGGATAAATGCCGAATTTCTAGAACGGGAAATCTTGTTAAATGCGTTAATTCAAGGCTCTCCCATTCCCCAGTTCATGATTGATAATAGTCATAAAGTCATCTTCTGGAATGGGGCCCTCGAAGTGTATTCAGGTATTAAGGCAGGTGACATTACCGGGACTAATCTGCACTGGAGAGCATTTTATGATGAGAAACGGCCATGCCTTGCCGATTTGCTTCTCGACAATGCGATAGATGATATCGACCGGTTATACGGAAAAAAATCCAGTAAATCGCGATTAGTGGAAGATGCATATGAAGCAACTGACTTTTTCCCGAAAATGGGAAAAGAAGGAATATGGCTGTATTTTACAGCAGCGACAATCAAAGACTCAAAGGGTAATATCATCGGTGTGCTAGAGACCCTTGAAGATATTACCGATACTATGTTGTATAAACCGAGATGAATAATGTAAAACCATGTGAAGATGTCCTACAAATGGTTTTCACGAGTACAATGGAGGTAATTATAGGGAGGCATAATTATAACGTATCACAATACAGGATTAGAAAAGCACTAGTTTTGGGTGTCTCAATGTCTCTTTGAGTCCCCGTTTTTTTATTTTTCCAGTCATTTTGAGAAATTCATTAGTGAGTTGTGGTGTTAATGATTTAGGAATATTTATCACAAATTTAATTAGCAACTTAATCATTAATCTACTAAGGCATTTGTTCTATGGATCCTACCACTTTGACGAACTCTGATCTCTATGAATGTTGGATGAGAATCAGAAATAAAATGAATGTAATGGAGAATTTTTCTCGTGATTTTGGGGTAAACGATCCCCTCACGCTCTCAGAAATTCATACTATTCAGGCTATCGGCAATAATCCTGATAATAACGTTAAAATTATTGCTGACACACTCGGGGTAACTCCTTCTGCGGCATCTCAGGTGATAAAAAAACTAAACCGGCGAGAATTTGTACGAAAGATCAGGGGATTTCGGAATGAAAAAGAAGTCACCCTTGAATTAACTGAAAAAGGACGTATCGCTTATCAGAATCACGAACTGATTCATGCTCATGTTCAGGAACAAATTATCAGCCGTATCGGGGATCTGAATGATGGAGAACGAAATACCATTTGGAAGGTCTTCTCTGCATTTGATTCAGTATACAATGAAACCTTAGAGAATATCGCGAAATTGCAGTCTGTTGAATCAGGAGATGAATCAGATGAATAATAGTTCAAAATCTATTGAAAATCAAATAAAGAATAATTCAGAAGGGAAACTTCGGGAGATTGCCCAGCTTACATTTGCCCATCTGATAAATGATATCTATTTCCCGGTTTTACTTGCATTACAGCCGATTTTAATTACGACTCTGGGTTTTAGTTACTTCCAGGCATCTCTCCTCCCTGCGATGCATAGCATTATCTCCTCCCTCCTTCAGCCAGTATTTGGTCGCCTCGCTGACAAGAAGGGATTCAGGGTGAGTGTTAGTCTCTCGATTCTCTTCTCAGGATGTGGTATCGCTCTCCTTGGCCAACTATCTGATCACTATCTGATTATGCTTGGGTGTGTTGCTCTTTCTGCTCTTGGGCATGCAACCTTCCATCCGGGAGCCCTAAGTAAAGTCAATGCAGTCGCGGCAACCGGTAAAAACCGGGGAAAACTGACTTCATTTTTCGTAGTCGGTGGAAATCTTGGACAGGCACTCGGTCCAATTATCGGGGGGATTGCTCTTGCTCATGGGGGGATCCCTGCGATTACATGGTTGATTATTCCTGCAGTAATTGGAGCCCTGATCATTCTGGTGCACCCGATTCCCGACACTCACCCAATTGAATCATCAACGACAAAAAATTATGATGAGAACTGGAATCCGGTTCTCCTTCTCTTTGCCGGTTCTACCCTGAGAATGTGGGTGACTTTGGGGGTAATGACGTTTCTTCCGACCTTTCTAGTACTGCAGGGATACAAAATTCTGGATGCAACCACACTCGTCAGCGTGATGCTCCTTGCCGGTGTTGCAGGTCAGATCACTGGTGGAGTCATATCAGATAGAATAGGGAGAAAACCGATAGTAGTGGTGACAACACTGGCTGCCATTCCAGCATTCCTTGGAGTTCTTTATTCACAGGGTATCCTGCTCATTCTCTCGATACTTATCTTCGGCTTCCTTCTCTGGTCATCCTTTGCAGTTACTATTGCTATGGCACATGAAATGATGCCATCGCATATCGGGCTCATATCCGGTCTTTTTCTAGGAATTTCTATGGGTGTTGGAGGAATAGGGGTATCAATTTCAGGTATTCTGGCAGATAAAATCGGTCTGAATTCCACTCTGATGATATTCCCTGTGATAATCTTAGTATCTGCAGTTCTCTTTTGGCTTGTCAGATATCCAGGGAAGATAGACTTAAGTTCAGACCATTAACCCAGAACATTTTTTTAATTACCCAATTTTCCATAATTGTTTATTGCAGAATCGCTGATATTGTATCTTCTCCAATAAACCCCTGGGAAATTCCTTTAAGGATCCTGCTCATCGGAGATATGTCCACGATAATCCTCCGAATAAATGAGCAGAAAGACTGGAGAGCAAAGGATACCTCAATATATTTGTATGGTTTATAAGAGAATTCCTGATTGAATGATGACAGTTTCAGAAATTATAACTCTAAAAGTTGGATTCTTTCCGACATTTCAGGGTATCCTTACAATCACTGTCGCCCAGATCCCCATGGAGATCATTGCGGGCATCTCCCTTGCAGCCTTTGGTGTGGCTATATTGGCGAGGTATCTCATGGCTTTCCCGGAGTCGTATTTCCAACTGTATTATTCAACCAGATTCCAACCCTCATTGAAGTTTCTGCCGCCTGTTTTCTGATAATTCTTTCCCCGAGAGCAGCAACTTCACGTGCATACGCAGCACGGTACGAGGAACCATTTGAGGAGAAATCTGACCTTGTCGGTCTCATCTTTCTTATGTGGCTGCAGGAATCACCGTTACATTGTGTTAAACGAGAGCCCGACAAAGACTGAGATGGTTAACAGTCCGGAGAAAAACCCGGTTTTCTCAAATTGTCACATTCGACGTGGTTTGCATCGTACTCTTCCTCCTCACCGAGCAACTCTCCTTCCTACCTGATACCGCGTTCACAACGAGGTTTTTACCATCGGGCTTCATCTCATCGATATCAGTGGTATGAAGAGACTTCTCTCGACGTCCTGTTGAATTTATGGTAGTGCTTTTAACGATATTTAACGTAATGTTTACCAGCGTTGGGTGGGGCATCGCCCTCGCGGCCGTTCTTTATATGATAGTTCATATCTGTCATAGTTACCGGCCGCTTAATTTCCTGCTGGTTGAATCTCCCAATCGGGGGATAGGTATTAACTTCTATTGAAGTCGGTAAGGAGGCAGCATCTGGACTTGTCATGAACCATTTCGGTTCTAACCTGTACTATACCAATGAGGATCATTTCACAACCGGGATTCTTCAAATCGTAAAACAAGCAAATCTCCCGTTATGTTGGCTCTGTCTTTCAGCAGTATCAGTGTAGGATATTGTTTTTCTAGTACAGAAACGCTCAAACAAATTTATGGGAATCTCATAAATCGGTGCATTGTACTGGTATTGAGTTCGGTCAAAGACCTTGTCATGCGTCAGTTTGAACGGGATCACCTTATTGACCTGATTGGAACGGAGCATAAATTTAATTTACCAAAGATGTCGTTGTTGCGTACCAAAAATTACCTGGCCTATTAGAAGGAACTGAGAAGTGATAGTATTCTCCTGATTGATGGTTGCAAGCTTTATTTGAGTCTTTCATGAGAAATAACGATTGTTTTTTATGGTAATTTGTGGGGGATATGTTATATCAGTCTGAGCACGGGTTATAAATCACGCCGTGAATCAGCCTTATTATCTAATTTTACGAGAATATTATCTATTCTGTATCCAATCGATAAATGGGAAAAGGATTTATATTCTGCTTATCCATCTGCTAATCAGAATCCTGATAAGTGAAATTAGGTGATCGAATGAAAAATTATCCCGAAACAATACTAAATCTCTCTCCTGAAGAACTTGCTCTTCTTACCGAAAGTGAGTTAAGGGAATTTATCACCGAATTGAATAACGAAAGGATCCGCTTTATTACTGATATTCTCTCTATCACAAAGGGGTTGAAAATTGGAGACTTTGAACCACCGCTTGATCTCAGTACGTTTCAATCTGATTTCACTATGGTGTTAGAAGAAGTGAAAACATTGGGTGCGGATTATCTCTCATTAATGAATGAGAATACGAATTTAAAGAACCAATCAGCCTGGTATGAATCAATCCTCGATTCTGTGCCATTTCCAATATCAGTCACCGATATGGATATGAACTGGACATTTCTCAATAATTCAGTTGAGAAATTAGTGGGAATTTCCCGGAAAGAAGGGATTGGAAAGCCTTGCTCTACATGGAATACCCATATATGTAGGACTGATATATGCACCATGGACCTCTTTCAGAAAGGGGTTAATAATACCATATATGAACAGGATGGAAGAAAATACCGTATCGAATGTGCATATGTAATCGACGCAGGTGATCATAAGACCGGAATGATGGAGATTCTCATAGATATTACCGGTATGCAAAAAATACTCCAGTATCTTGATCACTCAGTTACTATGTTATCAGAAAATCTTGGAAAGATGGCTTCAGGTGATACCAGTTTTTCAACAAATGTCCTAGAGGCTGATGCTGATACCCAGGATGTTCATGAAAAGTTGGTTGTTATATCAGATTCAGTGGATTCAGTCCGATCTGCTATAGAGAATCTTGTTGAAGACGTGAAACTGCTTTCTCAGGCAGCTGTTGAGGGAGTCCTTGACACCCGGGCTGATGAAACCAGACACAAAGGGGATTTCCAGAAGATTATCATAGGTGTAAATAATACCCTTGATGCAGTAATCGGTCCGCTCAATACTGCAGTTGAGTATGTAGACCGTATCTCTAAAGGTGATATTCCTCCAAAAATCACTGATTCAGCCAAAGGGGATTTTAATGAGATCAAGAATAATCTCAATACCTGTATTGATGCAATGAATCAACTAATCTCTGATTCGGATACTCTGGTTCATGCAGCCATTGAGGCCAGACTCGACACTCGCGCAGATGCAACCAGGCATCAGGGCCAATATCGCAGTATTGTTGAGGGAATAAATGATATGCTCAATACGTTGGTTGGGTTTATCGACAAGATGCCTCTTCCAATTATGGCTATCGATACCGATTTTGGAATTCTGTATATGAATGAGACCGGTGCCAGCCTCCTTGGAACGACGAAGAAGACTTTGCTCAATCAGAAATGTTATCAGAAATTTAAAACCAGCGATTGTCAGACCAAAAATTGTGCCTGTGCTCAGACGATGGAAAAACTTTCGCTGATTAAACGGGAGACCGATGCACATCCGGCCGGGATGGACATGGAGATTTCGTACTCTGCATTGCCTATCAGGAACCGGACCGGAAAAGTAATCGGGGCATTTGAATTTATCCAGGATCAGACTGCTTCGGTAAGGCTGAACCGGTATCTTAACCAGGAGATCGAAGGAACCAATAATTGCATTTCCTTGCTTTCAGAAGGGAAGACCGATATAACCCGCGATGTTGGAGAAGCGGATGAATACACCCGGGAAGCCCGGGTTCTTTTTATTGGAATTAACGAGAAACTCGGAATCCTTGCCAATGCAATTAATGCTCTAGTGAATGATGCAAATACTCTCTCAAAGGCAGCAATTGAAGGAAAACTAGCGACCAGGGCAGATGCATCCCGGCATCAGGGGGAATATCGCAGGATCATAGAAGGGGTCAATGAAACTCTTGATAGTGTCATCATCCCGGTTAAAGAAGCTCTTCGCGTATCCAAAGAGTACTCAAATTACCAGTTCAGAACGCGGATCGACACGTCGATTAAAGCTGACGGTGACTGGGTTGAGTTCAGGAACGCACTCAATAATATTGGCCTCCAGGTAAGCGATGCAGTCGGTCTTATTAATCGTCAACTTCTCGACCTTGCATCGAATGCAGAAGAGGCAACCGCTAGTATCGAAGAGGTTTCCGCTGGAGCTCAGCAGATAGCACAAAGTGCAGGAGGAGTTAGCAGGAATGCTGAAGAGGGCAATGATGGAATAATTCAAGTGCTTAAAGCCATGGAGGATCTCAATATTACCGTAGGGGAAGTTTCTCAACGGGCAGAACAGGTATCAACAGCTGCAGTCCAGGCTAATGAATTCTCTAAGATTGGCATCGACCTTGCGAAAAGATCTGATGTATCCATGACTGAAATCACCAACTCATCAAAGGAGGTAGATTTGATTGTTCAGGAGATCAATGCGCAGATGGCAGAGATTGGTAAGATTGTTCGACTTATATCAGATATTGCCAGCCAGACAAATCTACTCGCTCTGAATGCTGCCATCGAAGCTGCCCGGGCCGGAGATGCCGGGCGGGGGTTTGCCGTGGTTGCTGCAGAGGTCAAATCACTTGCCCAGGATTCACGGATGTCAGCAGAAACATTGCAGACATGATATCAACTCTCCAGGATAAGGCACAAAAGGCAACCCTTGCGATGTCACATTCTGGTGAAGTAGTTGCAGAAGGGAGTAAATCCCTTGCCGAGACTTTAGATGCATTTAATAAAATTGCCAGTTCGATAGAGGATATCACCCGGAATGCGATGGATGTCGCTTCTGCTTCTGAAGAACAGGCAGCTACTGTAGAAGAAGTAACGGCAAGTATTCAAGAGGTATCAGATCTTATCATCAACACTTCTAAAGAGGCCGTTAATGCAGCTGCGGCAACAGAAGAAGCATCAGCTTCAATTGAACAGATCAGCAAGGTTGTATCAAACGTGAGTGGGATCGCAGATTCTGTTTCTCGTGAGATGTCTAAATTCGTAGTCTGAAGGATTAGTGATAAGAACGAGTATCGTACACAGAGTAAATAGGGCCCATACCTCCAGGATAGAGATCTGGTCAAACGGATTCTCTACGATTTATGATCTCAATGCCTTCTCATAGCGATACAAAGAACGATGAACTTTGAATGGTAAATTACATTTGAACCCGAGAAAAAATATCCCTATCATTACAAATTTATATATCCAGTTAATGTAAATTATTTATTAATGGACCATTACTTTAAAAATCTCATAGTATTTTTTGTATTGACCGTTTTTTTACTTGTCCCTGCTCTGGCGGATACAATACCGTTCAATAAAAATGCCACTCTCCAGGCATTTGAGAATGAAGGATTTCAGGTGAATGAGGGGAAAATGGAGACAGTGAATATTTCAGGCATGTATAATGCCGGAGTATCTCCATCCTGCTATGGAAATAATCCCAGTGCACCGTATATGACGTTCAAGGTTCCAAAAGCTCCAGGGCAGACGTGCAACAATTCACTTTCTGATGCACCTATCGAACCGGAGAATGCCGGGTTGTGGCTTGATTTCCACATGAGGCCGGATGAGGCTTTCGTCTATATTGGTGTAACCCCACCGGAATGTGAATATTTTAGTTATGCAGATTTCCTCAGTGTCAGATATTTCCCTGACACCGATGAACGTCGCCGGGTGTATGCAAGCCTCGAAGATACTATCAATCTGGATCGGCTTAAAGTTGAACCTGCGTATCAGTCCGGTGTTTTCTCAAAGCCAATTATCGTAATATTAGCCGCAGATAAAAACACAGACCAGAAAGCACGTGATGCTCTTCTTTCAGCTGGCTATCCGGAGAATATTATTCATACCATGACGGTTCCAGGACCGCTTGTGCACTTAGGACTTAACAGCACAACAGATACAATAAACTCCCTGCATCGGGTCGCACTCTTTCACAATGAGACTGAAGGAGATGCCTACATGAATAGTACTCCCGGCATCGTATACCGGCTTACTCCGGAGAATGAGTCTGAACCAGATTATTTTGAGGTTCCTTATCTCATCCCCCGGGGCACGGGAGACACCAGGGAACTGAACCTGTTGAAGGATGTGGAAGAACTCAGGGATGCCATCATATCCCGGCACGGAAAGGATCATGTTGAGGATCTAACCACAAAAGTATGGCTTTTTGACGGATATGATGCAATTCAACGGGGAATTGATGTACTTGGAGAAAGCAGGGATACGGTCTATCTTAATAGCACCGAGACAACACTTGGAGATAATCCGGGAGAAGAGATTATTGTATATGGGGTAAACCATGCTGCAACAGGGAAGGCTACCTATTCTAACTTCGGTCTCTATGGGGAATGGGCACTTAACGGGGTAGGAGGTATTTCTAATAAGGATTATACCGGATCTGCAGAAGAATATCTGCCAAATAATCCGAATGCAAAGTATCTCTATGTGGCAAAAATATCCCGGGTGGATGATGGTAAAAACACAACATCTGTTATTCAATCCGGAGTCGGGGTTTTGGGAATAGAACCTGATGAACCTTGTTTTATTGGATACCGAGCGTATGTAGAGCCTGAAACCGGCATCAGTCCGGCATGGAGTGAACTTGTGTACGACCGGGCTATGAAAATTACCCCCTGATCATTTTTTTCGAAGAATTTGGTAGGTTTATTTTCAGATAATCGGATTGTTTTCTTTCGCGAGAGAGATACCAGATGATCAATTCAGTTGGGGTTAGGCCGACTGATTCATCATCGTATGCGTTATACAATAGTGCCCAGTCGTCGAACTTCTCTCTGAATGAGATCTGATTGTGTGGTACAGGATTGGGAGGTTGATTTTGTCCGTTACCGTGGTGAAGGTGGAGGAGTTATGAGAAACCCCCCACATTGTTGTTCCCATTCACACAATAATTCGCTGTAGATCCAGGCGAACAATTGGGTCCAGTCTGAAAAATATTATAACCACTACCCCCATTCAGGCAATATGAATTAAATCCTGAAACACTGGGTCCGTTAGAACAATTTCTTCCATTTGCCGCAGATCCGTCTCCACAAAAACTACCCCCATCAGTGGGTAAATACCCATCATTGCATTGATCTGTTGGATTACCACCATACATACAGGGAGTAGTCGCGGAAACTCCATTCGTTGTACATGAACCAGAAGTGAAACCACTACCTACATCACATATTGAAGATAATATTCCATATCCGAATCCAGTGATTCCTTCAATAGATATTTCGATAATTGTCGGTTTAATATATTTTTTCTTCATTGTATCACTTCTTTCAGAGAGATAGTGTCAGATTTCGCGGAAAAAAATGGC
>JAZDKH010000198.1:0-2590 GCA_043803325.1 Methanobacteriota archaeon
TTTGCATCCCTTGAAACCGGTCCGGTCACTGATGATAGTGGAACCTACGTCGGAGCAATTGCCAGTATAGTTGATATCACGGAACGGAGGCGGGGGGAACTGGAACTGGTATCAGCACAGGAACGGCTGAAAGAGTTGCATCGTCTGGCACATATCGGTACATTTCATCGAGATATCGAAACCGATCAGATGACCTGGTCAGAGGAATTATATCATATCGCAGGAAGAGATCCTTCACTCCCATCACCTACCTTTCCTGAGATGTCACGGTTCTTCACTCCTGCCAGTTGGGATATTCTAAATAATGGACTCACAGACGCACTCGCTACCAAGGATCCACTGAACCTGGAACTGGAGATGGTCCGTGCGGATGGTAGTATCCGATGGGTACATGCACATATTGCCGGTACATTTGACACCCAAGGGAAAATGAAGGGATTGCATGGGACGGTGCATGATGATACTGAACAGAAACTGGCAAAACAGGCTCTTTTTGAGGCAAATAAAAAAGTCCGGCTCCTCACTAGTATCACCCGGCATGATATCCTGAATCAGCTTTCATGCTTGCGAGTCCTCCACGATCTGGCGTTACAAACAGCAGACATGGATACTGTGAATACGTGTATCTCTCAGGCAATTTTGGTAGATATACAGATAGAATCGATAATTTCGTTTACCAGAGAGTATGAGAATTTTGGTATCCTATCAAGTAGCTGGCAACGGGTATTCCCGCATATAGAGTCTGCACAAAATCAGGTTACTCTTGGTGAGGTTCGGGTACTGAACCGGATTCCTGATGCCCTTGAGATCTATGCCGACCCAATCATTAAAGCGCTCTTCCCTGCTTTAATGGAGAATGCGATTCGTCATGGGGGAAATGTCACGACGATTAGGTTTTCCTGCTTCGAGTGTGGAAATTCCCTGATCATAACCGTTGAAGATGATGGTATTGGTATCCCGGAAGAGGAGAAAGTGGATATTTTTAATCAGGGATACGGTAAGCATACCGGCATCGGGCTCTTTATCGTACGTGAGATTCTTGCCATCACCGGACTGTCGATTCGGGAGTGCGGAATAGAAGGAGAAGGGGCGAAGTTTGAGATCAGTGTTCCTGCGGGGAAGTACTGTTTTCTGCAGGGGACAAAAAGGGTGGGTGAGGCATGCCAGATATATGGTGTAGACGATGTTCAAGTGTTATCAGATATCGCCTTCAGAGAAGAGGAGAACATAGATAGCGAGGGTAAGAGATCGAAAAAGAATCGAATTTCTCTCTTAGTCATTGATGATGAACCGTTCCTTCTGGAGGCAATACAACAATATCTCGAGCAGATGTGTGAATTTGAGGTTACTACCAAAGCGAGTGCGAAAGAAGCTATTAATACGCTCGGTGAGAATAAATTTGATGCTATTGTTTCTGATTTTGATATGCCCGGGATGAATGGTCTTGAACTCCTTAAATATCTGAAAGCGAATGGAGATACGACACCATTCATTCTTCTCACGGGAAAAGGAAGAGAAGAAGTAGTCATTGAGGCACTGAATGCAGGTGCTGATTTTTATATCCAGAAGGGAGGAGAACCGGGGGTGGTGTATCCGGATCTGGAAAACAAGATCGGGTTTGCGGTATCCCAAAGACGAAATGAGAAAAAAATCAGGCAAAACGCCTTTATTCTTGAACGAAGAAACCGAGAACTGGAAAAGGCCAGAACCGAACTTACCCATTTGAATCAGGTTCTTGAAAGTCGGGTCATTGATCGGGTGAAAGAGGTAGAATCGCTCCTCCACCATAAAGATCTGTTTATCGAGATGATGGGTCATGACCTGAAGACACCTTTAACCCCTATCTGTGCCCTTCTCCCTCAATTACTGAAAGAAGAAGAAAATCCGGAATCACGCGAGATCATCTCTATGCTCATAAAGGATGCTGCTTTTATGCGTAATCTCATCGAAAAGGTTCTCGTGCTTGCCAGATTAAATCCAGGTGTACCCCAGGGCGAGCTTAAAGATATCGTGGTGCGGTCGATTGTCGATCAGGCAATTTGGAATTTCTTGTATTCAGCTCAGGAAAAAAGTTTGAAAATTCACAATCAGGTGAGTGATGATCTTACGTTTCTCATGAATGCCCTGCATCTTGAAATAATAATCCGGAATTTGCTGGAAAATGCAATAAAATATTCAAACCGCGGAGGGGTTATAACCATATCCGCTATGAGTGATGAAGTGAGAAATACCTTCTCAATTTCAGACACCGGACAGGGAATGAGCCCTGAAGAGAGAGCACATATCTTTGATGAGTTTTACCAGGCTGATAATTCCCGGCATGAACGGGGATCTCACGGGCTTGGCCTGTCGATTGTGAAACGAATCGTAGATCTTTATCTGGGGACCATTCATGCTGAAAGTTCTGGCAAAGGGAAGGGTTCGACGGTAATTATCAGGCTGCCGAAAAATCCGGATTGAATTGTGATCGGTGAACACTCAATATATGGTCAGAGAAAAGGTAAGGGGCTGTAACAAAATAACTTAAGCACATTTATCTATCTAAACAACTAATATAGCATATGCAAAATATCACCATTGGTGCAAAATA
>JAZDKH010000199.1:0-2379 GCA_043803325.1 Methanobacteriota archaeon
CGCGAGATCGCCCATATGCTTACCTCCCTCGAATTCAGTTCAGATCTCGGAGATCTTCAGATCTATGCAGATCTGATCGAGAAGGAGCTGGCTCCTCGTGCATATAAAATAGGTAAATCGAAACATATAAAAATATTATCGGCGATTTAGCATATGCTATCTTTTGATAAAGCACGTTCGATTCGGGTATTTACCGGAGTTATTCTTCTTATTGGGATATGTATCTGTTCCATTGGTGGAGCAGAAAGTATCAGTTCCGATAATTCAACCATTACGATATATGGTCTCTTTCCGATGAATGGTTCCTTAACATCAGGTGGAGAATCATCCAAAGCAGCCTTTGATCTCGCCATATCTGACATTAACACGTTTCTTGCCAAAGGGGGATCAAAAATTCAGGTTATAGGGGTGACAACTGATATCGGATCAGATTCTACGTCTGCACTTGACGCACTGAAAACTCTCCACGAATCCGGGGTTACGATGGTTATCTCTTATTTATCGAGTAACCAGTTAGAGGCGATGAAGGAATACGCAGATTCAGAGGGAGTTCTCATACTGTCAACCGGTTCTTCAGTGCCAGAGTTATCAATTCCAAATGATAATATCCTCCGGTTCAATACAGATGATTCTATCCAGGCTATCTCGACCGTTGAAGTATTCAGACAGAATGGTATCACCACTATAATTCCCTTCGCAAGAAAGGATATCTGGGGTCAGGACCTTATAAAAGAGGTAAAAACGGATCTGCCTGACGGGATAACCATGGAGGAAGGTGTCTGGTATGACCCTAATACAACATCATTCGCTGATTCTCTCTCAAATCTTGACAAATTTGTTGGAGATGCCCTGAAAACAACAGATGCAGGAAATATCTCCGTGTATGTGCTATCTTTTGATGAGTTGGAGCAAATTCTGAAAGAAGCTGCAGATAACGGTTATCCAAATCTTGAAAACGTGAGATGGATTGGATGTGATGGAAATGCACTGGTTCCTGCGATAACCGGTACTGGTGAAGTTCCGGAATATGCATTTAAATGTAATTTTACTGCTCTATCTGTCAGCCCACGAGGCAATTACAAGAATAATCCCGTATATCTGTCACTGAAGAAAACCCTTGGGAAAGAACCGAATGGGTATGCATATGGGTGCTATGATGCGACGAAAATTGCATATATGGCCCTTATTATGAACGGAAATACCGATGCGGAGACACTTAGGGATGAAATAATAACTCTATCAGAATCCTATGTCGGTATAGCAGGATCAGCTGCGAAAAATGAAGCCGGGGATGCACAAGAAGGACATTATACTCTGTGGGGAATGGTACATAATAACGGAGAGTACAGCCAGAAAATGCTTGCAGAAGTTGCAGTTTGGTATAATTTTGGAGTAAAACCGATACCAGTATTTTATCCAGAAAAAGATTGACCTGTATCCCAGTCTCTAAATTTTTTACCATTCAGGCATACGTCTTCTGCTTTTTAGGAAAATCTACGGTGACCCTTACCGTCTATGACGGTATGGATCAAGTCAGGCAACTACATAGATAATCCGCTACCTGGCGACATTCACTGTTTTTTGTACATCCCTGCACAAACGATATACTTCTTTTCGTCACTGCCGGTTGCAAGCTGGCACCGGGTTGTCTTCCAGAACAGACCGGTTTCAGCAGGGCTGCTATAGATGTAATCCACCCATCCGGATCCATTGGTAAGGGCTTCCTGCACCAGCTGATCCCTGAACGGCACACCGGCAACATCCACCTTGGTATGATAATTAAGCCCGACCATTCTGGCATTATCCCCGTGGGCGATCATGGTCACTTCAGGATCATAAACAAACACATAGAGATCCGGTTTTGCTGTATTTTTATATGGCGGTTGGCCTGCATTGATACGCTGAATCGTTCCCGGAGCATCTCGGGCAAGATCGGCTGCTGTCTGATTCACCAGATCAGTCACTTCCCGGGCTGTCAGATTCGAGTCTGAAAAGGCCGGCTGCACATATCGGTACAGGATCTGGTCGTACATGCTGACACCGGATGTATCCTTCTCAGACCTGAGTAAATCCATCGTATCCTGAAGTGAATTGACAATCTGGGGAGAGGTATTGCGGTTAAACGCAATATAAAAGTCATATTTTTTCAGGGTCTGCACCGGAACTATGGCAGACGGATTTAGGGCATACTTGTTTATCAGCTGACGACCCGGGAGCAATGCATATGCCCAACCGTCAACAGAACCATTCTCAAGCATCCGGATCTGTACTTCAGGCTCACTCGAGTAGACAATATCCTTTCCCCCAGCATTCACGAGCGTAGTAGCCGCAATGTCTTCGGTGATGGTTGCAATCTTCATCTCTGACGGACTGACATTT
>JAZDKH010000200.1:0-3444 GCA_043803325.1 Methanobacteriota archaeon
ATGGTCTCCTCCATGAGTGATTTATTGCACCATTACCTACCAGGTATTCATGTGAGAACTACAGATTAATATGAGCTAAGTCTGAATAGAACTCGTTGTTACCATGCGAGGCCCCAATAAGGAGGTATAAGATAGATTTCAAGAAAAGTCTATCCGCCAAAGGCGATTTGATTTATGCTGATATGGGGATTTGAACCCCAGTCGATGGAGTGAGAGTCCAACATGATTGACCGAACTACACTATATCAGCAGGTGCCTAAATATATAATCTCCCGAAACGTATGAACTTACCGATATATCTCTTCACTTATCACCATAAGTATATCAGTTCATACTTCAATAAGAATACGGATATATGGCAGGTATTGAGGATCAAATAAAGGAGATTGAGGACGAGATCCAGAGTTCCACCTATAATAAGGCTACTTCGAAACATATCGGCCGTTTAAAAGCAAAACTGGCAAAGATGAAGGAGGACGCCGTCAACCGGGCAATGAGGTCCGGTGGCGGAGGCGAGGGGTATGCCGTCAAGAAATCTGGCGATGCTACTGTTGTCCTCGTCGGGTTTCCATCCACGGGAAAATCCACCCTTCTCAATAAACTTACCGGAACCGAGAGTGAGACTGCAGCGTATGCATTCACGACTTTGACTGTGGTGCCGGGAGCGCTAGAGCATAAAGGGGCTAAAATTCAGCTTCTTGATATTCCAGGACTTATCGCCGGGGCGGCGATGGGAAAAGGACGCGGTAAAGAGGTTATCGCAGTCGTAAGAACCGCTGATATGATTGTCATCCTGGTGGATGTCTTCAATGAGAAACACGTTGATGTTCTGATTCGTGAACTGTATGATGCGGGAATTCGGATCAACGTCCCCAAGCCTGATATCACGATAAAAAAGACTTCACGCGGTGGAGTCAGGTTGAATGCGGTTGGTGCCTTAGATCTTGATATCGAAGAAGTCAGATCCATCCTGACTGAGAACCGGATCGCCAGTGCAGATATCCTCATCAGGGGAAATGCAACCCAGGATGATCTCATTGATGCACTCATGGGAAGCAGAATCTATGTGCCGGCAATTGTCGTGGTCAACAAAATTGACCTGATAGATGAAGTAGATCAGAAACAGATAGAGGCAGATCTTACCGAGCGATTCCAGATGAAACCTGAGATGATATCTGCAGTTACCGGATATCATATGGAAGAACTGAAGGATGCCATCTATGACAACCTTGGTTTTATGCGGGTATATCTGAAACCAGTGTCAGGACCCGCAGATCTTGAAGAACCTCTCATCATGCGTATCGGGGCAAAAGTTGAAGATGTCTGCAGAAAACTGCACCGCGACTTTATTGATAAATTCCGATTTGCCCGGATGTGGGGTGATTCGGTGCGCCATGAGGCCCAGCGGGTTGGTCTCGGCCACACGCTTGCTGATGAAGATGTTCTTCAGATTGTTATTGAGCGGTGATATGGGTTCTGATGACCTCAAGCGGGGCATCAGTCTTGATAGAGGTCCCGGAATAATGCACCCGGGTAGCCTGATATCCTTCTTCTTGTAATGCATTGAGCACCGTTGCAATAGGACCGGGGGATACCCGGTATGCTTTTGCCAGATGATGATAATCGTATGAGAACGAGATATTCGCCTCTTCCTGACAGAATCCGATGATCTTTCCGAGTACTGCTGGTTGTGCAATTCTGCTCTCTATAACTTTTTCGGCAAGCCGGCCCATAAGATCCAGATCCTGAATTGCCCCGGTCCAGAGTGGACCGATCGGTGAAAGTGCTTTCCCACAATGTGGACAAATGTTCTGGTTTGGAAAGAATCCGACCTCTTCTGATCGATATGGACACCCTGGACACTGATAGATGTACCCTAGTCTGTTTATTGTTCGATCTGCTGCTTTGGTTCCACGTGCCAACCTTAGATGAAGCCTGACAAAATGTTCATGCGCAAAACAGAAGAGGGGTTCAATCCCTCGATCATATCGTGCAGTCATCCGGGCAGCATATCCGAGAAGGATACGAAGACCCACCTCTGCATGATAGTCGGTGTTCATTGGTTTGGCCATGTATCGCCTGATACCTGCTTTCAGGTGAGCACCACAGAGTGGTGCAGTATCCGTTGCAGTGATTCCAATCATCCGAATTGATCCCCTGATTCCAGCATCTATGAATGGAGCCGGAGACCCAAATGGATCAAGATCTACAAAGTCAAACGGCTCCTCAGACATCAGAGCATTTGCATCACGACATGTAACCGTTGCATCGATACCGAGATGATCACTGTTATGCCTGATAAGACGCGCCGCATCCGGATCCCTGTCATTGATAGTAACTGCTACCCTGGCCTCGTTTCCAACCCGGCACCCCCGAATACCGCTAGCTCCCATCGCATCAAGATATGTCCGCGGTTCGGTGCAGGAGGCGACAAGGACGGTGGCATCTCGATTTAAGGCCATACGTGGATTGTAGAAGACCGGGGCACTCCCCGGAGGAAACGCTGCATTACTGTCATGCCGGGGTACCCACAGACTGGTGCACCCTTCTTCTATCAATTCCAGTTCCATTCTTCAAAAATTGGCTCTTCGATAGCCTTATACCTTCCCGTATGCCACGTAATAAGACAGGACGTGTGGCCTAGCCAGGATATGGCGTCAGCCTCCTAAGCTGAATGTCGGGGGTCCGAATCCCTCCACGTCCGTGACTTTTTTGAGGAAGGATGGAACCTGTAGCTCTCTTCAGAATTATTCGGCCACTTAATGCGGTCATGGCCGGTTTAGCCGGTATTCTTGCATTTGTTATCGCAACCGGAACACTCATTCCTGCAGTTTTTATCGTCTTTCTTATGGTTTTGCTCATTACTGCTGCAGGTAATGTCATCAATGATTATCATGATGCAGATATCGATGCGATTAACAGACCCGATCGACCTATCCCTTCCGGGTGCATAACCCGGAGAGCAGCGCTTGTCTATGCAGTATTATTGTTTTTTATCAGTATTATCATCGGATTCCTCTTCGCTCCTCTCCCGCTCATCATTATCGGGGTTGTAAATTCACTGCTGCTATGGTTGTATGCCTCTCACCTGAAAGTCATGCCCCTGCTTGGCAACCTCATCGTATCCTATCTTTCAGCGAGCATATTTCTTTTTGGAGGTGCATTAGAAGGGTGGGCTGGAGTATCTGCCAACCTGCCCATTGCAGGTGCAACGTTCTTTGTCATTCTGGCACGAGAACTGATCAAGGATGCTGAGGACATGCCCGGAGATCAGGCACAGGGAGCCCGTACTTTACCGATCCTATACGGTATCAGAATAACAGTCTTCATCGCCGGGATAGCAGCAGTAATCGGAGTTGTAATCACTACGCTCTTATACTATAGATGGGGCCTCTGGTTTCTTGGAGGAATTATTCCGGTGGACCTTTTGATTCTTATTGGAGC
>JAZDKH010000201.1:0-2456 GCA_043803325.1 Methanobacteriota archaeon
TTCAAAATAAAAACTAATATACTGATCTCCCTCTACTTTATAGTTGTACCATAAATGAGAGGAGGGTTGGATGAAAATTGAGGTCCTAAAGGATATCAAGAACGCAGAAGAAGACTACAAAAAGATGATTTCGCAGGCACAGGAGCAGCGCAAGTCATTGGTTGCAAGTGCCGATCTGGAGGCTGACAACATGATCCACACGGCTCATGAGGATGCGGAAGAGTTCAAAAAGCAGCGGATCGCTGATTCACGAAGTCAGGCTACTATTCGTCACGATAAAATAATCAGTGGCGGTAAGGCTGAAGCAGTAGCTCTGGAAAGCAGGGGACGGCAGAACCTCGCGAAGGCCGTGGATCTGCTTGTTAACCGCTTCAAGGAGCAACTCAATGTTTCAGCCTAGATCGATGAGCAAACTGCTCATCGTCGCATCCAAACAGCAACTTGATCCAGTCATTACCGAACTGTACCGTATGAACATCTTCCATATCGACGACTTTGTCGAGAAAGGAGATGAACAGTGGGATGGTTTTAAGATCGGTATGCCGATGAAAGGGGCAGATACTATTTCATCTAGCCTGGTGAAGATCCGATCCATTGCAAGTTCCTTTGGTATCGGAACAGATCAGTCTGGTGAAATGGCAAAAGCTCAGATCAACGAGCTCAAGCGAAGCATCGAGCAGGATCTTCCCGCCATCGCTGAAGAAGTTGAGAAGTTACTTTCCAGGCGATCAAGACTGGAGACTTCGGTAAAAGAGTACGAACAGAAGATTGAGGCGTTGAGACCGTTCATGGAGGCCCCCTTCCCAATGGAACTCCTCCGCGGATATGATGCTATCAGCTGCATTGCCGGTACGGTTAAAAGTCCGGTAACCATCAATGTTCCTCATGAAATCTGGGAAAACCCGCTCAAAACCGGAATATTCATTGCTGTCGCTGTCAGGACTGGAGATCTATCTACAGTCGAGAGGAATCTTCTTGATGTCCAGCTCCAGAAAGTGACCATCCCTGAAGAGACCGGATATGCACCTGCTGTTATAGCAGACTATGCGCAAAAGATTACCGGCATTCACCAGGAGATTGCTGATCTGACGGCACAGATGGCTGTAATCAGGGAAAAACACCAGTATTTCCTGATGTCTTCAGAGGAACTTCTCACCGCTGATATCGAGCAGGCCGAGGCGCCACTCCGGTTTGCAACTACAGAACTCGCATTTGCCGTAGTCGGATGGGTACCGGTTGATCAGGTGACGAAGATCTATGAGAACCTAGACCGGGCGTGCAGCGGAAAGGTGTATGTGACTGAACTCGAGATTGTGGATCACAACGATGGTCCGCCTGTAGAGTACAACAACCCCAACTTTGCACACCCGACTGAACTCTTCATGGATATTTACTCACGTCCGAAATATACCGAGGTAGATCCGACGCTGCTTATGTCGATCGTATACCCGATTATGTTCGGTCTGATCCTGGGAGATGTAGGGTACGGCCTTATCCTTCTGGCGATGAGTTTTGGACTTCGTTCAATGGTTAAAGGCAA
This sequence comes from Methanobacteriota archaeon, assembly GCA_043803325.1. Lineage (GTDB taxonomy): Archaea > Halobacteriota > Methanomicrobia > Methanomicrobiales > Methanospirillaceae > Methanospirillum. Next base: position 1,541 of record JAZDKH010000201.1, read on the forward strand.
TGAAGCGGGCATTCAGCTTATGAATGTTCTGCGCAATTGCAGTGTCAGCAGCATCATCTTTGGTGTCATTTTCTCTGAATTCCTAGGGTTTACCCTCCCATGGGCTCCACTCTGGTACTCCCGCCATATCCCAATCGGGGTGGCGACGGAAGGAGCGGTGCATCATGCATCTGCGATCCCACAACTACTTGTCGTGTCGATCTGGATAGGTATTCTACACATAACCTTAGGGAGAATCTGGGGAGCCTTGAACGCGTCACGAATGGAGCATGGACATCACCGTTCCTTGAAGATGTATGCAAACATCGGATGGATTCTGGTAATGTGGGGCATCATCGTGCTGATCTGGTCAAAATTTCCGATCATGCTGATGCCAGACCTTTCCCAGATGCCTGAACTGGCAGGTGGCCTGAATGTTGCCACCATTGGTGGTGCAGTCATGCTGGTCCTTGGGCTGGCACTCATTGCACGTGAGAACGCCCTGGATCTTATGGAAGTCCCGACTATCATCAGTCACGTACTCTCATATACGCGTCTTATTGCGGTCGGTCTCTCATCTGTCGCTATCGCGCTGGTCACTAACTTCATCGCGATTGGGCTGATCATCAACCCACAACTTGAGAACCTGACCCCGATAGGAGTCATTCTTATCATCGTAGGGGCTGTCATCTTCCTCTTCGGACATACGCTCAATACCGCACTCGGTATCCTTGGCGGTGGATTACATCCCCTTCGTCTGCATTACGTAGAATTCTTCACCAAATTTTACCGTGGTGGAGGAAAGAAATACAATCCGTTTGGAATGATTAGAAAACTAACAAAACAGAACTAAAGGAGTAAAGGAGATTTAAATATGGCAACAGAAGCAATTGCAGTGGAAGTAGCAGCAGCAGCAGCATCGGCAGCAGGACTCAAG
>JAZDKH010000202.1:0-2856 GCA_043803325.1 Methanobacteriota archaeon
CAGATCTCCGGTCCTCTCTCCCTGATAGAATATTTCCCTCTGATCAGACAGGAGCAGCACAGCCGCAGTGACTCTTGCGCTCCGGGCATGGGCGAGGAGATCCTGAATCATCTTTTCATCAGGAATGTTAGCAATTGAGAATAACGCAAGTGTCAGGGTAATAGAGAATGGAATAAGAAAACCGGTCACCCCCGCCTTCTCAGCCGTCCCTGTCTCAAGAGGTCGTTCAAAAATCAGTTGTTGATGACCAGTATGACGCTCAATCCGCGCTAAAAAATCATTGATTCGTAGATTGTCGGTGGACCCATCAGTCAAAGATTATCTCTCCTGCCAAGGGTTATTGTCAGAATTTACTTGAATATCGTCAGACAGAACCCAAAAGGATATCATATAAGGAACTTCTGAATGGATATTGTCAGTGATAACCAACGAGTTGACAGAATTGGTGACAAAACAGATAGCGAGGGATGGATTTGAACCATCGGTCTTCGGGTTATGAGCCCGACGGGATATCCTGACTACCCCACCTCGCTTAATGAGGACTACAATGTTGTTTTCATTATGATTTATACTTATCTCCTGCTTGAAGTGGAAAGATTATTGCCGGATCTGTCGAGTAGTCATATGGATGATGAGCTTCGTGAGATTCGGGAGAAGAAGATGGAAGAACTCAGAAAGAGGTTCGATCCTCCTAAATCTGCTGAATATCGCTCGCATGGAGACATTATTATCGCGACTTCAGAGAATTTTGCAGGGGTTGTGAGTACATATCCCCGGCTTATTGTCGACTTCTGGGCACCATGGTGTGGTCCGTGTCGGATGCTCGCGCCGGTGGTAGATGCTCTGGCAGCAGAGTTTTCAGGTAAGGTTCAGTTTGCGAAGTGTAATAGTGATGAAAACCAGCAGATCGCGTATCAGTTTGGTGTCAGTGCCATTCCGGCTCTTTTTTTCTTTTTGAATGGTCAGATGGTCCATCAGATTGCCGGAGCGCTCCCCAAGCCAGAATTTGAGAAGCAGATCAGGGAGATATTCCATGTTTAGAGCAGGGTAGTCTTTCTGATTTTCCCTGATAAAAAAGTTATTTTTCTAAAGTGAGGCTATTCTGGTTGTATTTCGGCTTATTCTGATCATATAATACCCGGTATGCCCGTTCAGCATTCAATAATCCATATCCGTACGTCTCATCCCACCCGGGAGCACCGAGATCATCACAGGTATCATATATGATCTTTTTTAGTTGATCCCGGGGAACATCAGGGAACGCACTCCATACCTGAGAGATGACACCGGCGACATGAGGTGCGGCAGCGCTGGTTCCCGGGAAGGTTGTAGGGAAGTTTCCGGCACCACTCACATTGACATTGGTTGGGGCAGAGATGTCAGGTTTCCACCGTTTTGTGGTGTTTGGAAATCGAACAGTCACCGGTCCGCGTGAAGAATCTGGAGAGATGGCAAAGGGTAGAGCTGGTTCTACTGAGCCCACCGTAATGACATCTTCTAATGCTGCATGCCCGAATATCGAATCATACGGATCTTTCATAAATGCATTCTCAACTCCCCGGGGGTCTACCCCTCTGATGAAGAGTTCAAGGATGTTTGGCGTCTCAGTCTGACCATTTCTGATGATCTTCAGTGAGACTTTGACTGGGGTCCTTCCTACCGGGGTGTATACCAGGTGCTCGAACGGGTCGGTAGATCCATTCTGGATGAAGCTACTGCTTGCAAGGATCTGATCTGATGCGGTGTCAGTAAGGATCAGATCATAATCGGTCATTGCCCGACCCCAGAGGTCGTCCCATTGAAGGGTGGCGATCAACTGTTCATCAGGCAGGAGTGTTATGTTTACGGCAGAATCTCCTCCTCCAAAATCCTGGAGGGTCTGATTCTGATCGAAGCTATTCCCAGCCTTCCATGGACCCTGATAATGAAGAGGTGCAAAGTTACCAGAAACCGTCACATAGATAAGATCCGGGTAATCCCTGAGGGTTTTTCTGATATGCTCAGTGACATCCCCATCCTGAAAAAACGGCTGGCGGAAAAAGTACAGATCATCACAGATAACTCTGCAACCAGATTGAGCCAGTTTTGTTACGGCGATCTTGAAGGTCTCTGAGCTATTACCATATGCATGAAAGGAGAGATCTGCATCAGGTGCGATGTCATGAATGATCTCAAGCATCGCGGTCCCCTCATCCCCGGTTCCGACAGAGAGCACATCAACATTTGACAATTCCCCAGCCTTACGGGATAGATTGAGTGACTCAACACCGTTTCCAATCACTCCTACTTTGATATTTTTACCTGATGCTCCAAATACCTCACGTATGCCGTTACTTCTGACCAGGAGATCTCCTTCTGTTCTCGACTCTCCTGCGTTTGACGCTATGGTGGTATCTGTCCCATTCAGGGTGTAGTGAATTTCAGTATGGCGTTCAGGAGTTTCTGCAAGACACCCTCCGGTACTCGATATGATGAGCAGGATAGCGAGCAATGCAAAACTTATCTGATACATACAATCCGTTTCCCATCCGGATACCTCAAATCAGGTCTTTAATCTGGATCAGGCTTGGGCTACTGAGGGACATTTTCCACTTCTCAAGTCGTGTATGTCATTCTAAGGGTTAACTCCTTAAAAATCTCCTGTCCTAGGAGGGTCAAAAAGAGGAGGTTTGGAAGGAGTATCAGGCCATGACCGGACTGGTCTCTTCCTTCTCCTGTAGTTGGAATATGATCATCACGATGAGTGAGAGGGGGAGAGCGATGATCAGGGGATCAATAACTGACCAGGGAAGGCCGAGAACCGTCTGAGTTCCGGTCAGGATCTGAGAAATTCCAAGTGTTTTTGCCTCTGCAGCA
>JAZDKH010000203.1:0-3152 GCA_043803325.1 Methanobacteriota archaeon
GAGTTCTGTTAAAATAATGAGGAATGTTACGGAAGATCTCTCTTTACCCACCCATCCTTGGATACGTTCTGTTACCATAACAGATACAGAATATATCGATTCCGAATATTCATTTGTCTCATTTAATCCCGGACTCAATACAATTATCGGTGGAAGAGGAACAGGGAAGTCATCAACGATTGAGTTTATCAGATTATGCACTGGGAGAAAAGATGAAACACCTAATAAATTATCCGAAGATTTGAAAAAATATTTTACAAAAACAACCGAAGAACCTTCTGGTCTTCTTCATGAAAACTCAAAATTGATGACAGAATATCAGAAAGACGATGCCCGATATCGCATTCGGTGGGGTATTAACACTGATGAATATTCTATATACCGGGTAAAGGAAGATGGAAGTGAAGAACTCAGTTTGGGAGAGGTAAAAAACCGTTTTCCCCTTTCAATATACAGCCAGAAACAGATATATCAAATGGCCCAGGACCCATCTTCTATCCTCGCCATGATAGATCAGGATCCTGATACTGGTTATTCAGATTGGGAACGGTCATTTCACGTTTTGACATCACGATATAAATCTTTACAGGCAAAAATCCGAGAGATTAATGCATCATTACCTGATAAAGAGCGAATTCTTGGAGAATTAGAAGATATTACGGGTAAAATATCCCGGTTTGAAAAATCAGGGCATGCTGATATCCTGAAGATGTACCAACAAACCCGGAGAAAAGAGCGGGCTATAGAAATATGGGAAGAGAGTTGGGTGTCTGCATCTCATTCAATTACTTCCCTGATAGAGCAGATCGGGGCTAATGATCCTGATTTAACGGTGATGGATAGAGATAATCTAGATGATCAAAATTGTATTAAAGATCTTGAAGAACGAACTATAACGGTCAATAATACGATTAATGAATTACGCAATATTGCAAAAAGTCTGGAATCTCAATGGGCAGATTGGATAAAGACTAAGGAGGAATCAGAATGGAATAAGAAAAATGCTGAAATCCATTCTCAATATTCTTCATTGATGGATAAACTTGCAGAAGACGGAATATCTGACATTCAGCAATACGGCCAGTTAATTCAAAACAGAGTAACTCTTCAGGAACAGATCAGAACCTATGACTCTCTCATTTTGTCTTTGGAAGAATATTACAACCAGGAAAAACAACTTCTCAAAGATATCACAACCCATCGACGAGAACTAACGAGAAAACGGAGTGAATTTATTCGTAAAAACCTGGCAGGAAATAAACAAATCAGGATGATAATTCTTCCCTTTGGTGATAAAAGATCTGCCGAAGATCAGATACGTTCCGTCCTTGGGTTAGATAAAAGCATCTATGCCAAATATATTCATGATCCTGAGAACAAAACCGGGATTATCGACAGATTATACAGTGATTATGACTTTACCGGACAGTACGTCAACCCTGAGAATTTCTTAAAAAAATTAGAAAAAGAAAAAAAATATGTATATGATCTCTGTAATGGGAAAGGTTCGTCCGATACTGCACCTCGGTTTATCGATAAGATGATTCGTTGTTCTCATGAACAGCGGGATGAACTTGCTTTTGTATTTCCTGATGATTCTCTCTCCATTGGGTATAAAACGGAATCTGAAGGGATATTCAAAGATATTACACAGGGGTCTCCGGGTCAGAAAAACGCAGTAATTCTATCTTTTATTCTTTCCTATGGAATCCACCCCCTCATCCTCGATCAACCTGAAGATGATCTGGACAACCACCTGATTTATGATATGATTGTCAGGCATCTCCGAAATATTAAGGAAAAACGACAGATTATTGTCGTCACCCATAACGCAAACATCGTGGTAAATGGGAATGCAGATCTGGTTATCCCATTGATTGCTGAAGGTGGAGAGACGATAATTAATCAAGAAGGTACTATTCAGGATGAACAAGTCCGGGATGAAATATGCCGGGTAATGGAGGGAGGGAGAACAGCATTTGAAATGAGATATAAGCGAATACTGAGAGAGTTCTCATGTTAGATAGTCCACATGAATTACTAGAAAAAATTAAGCTGGGTGAAGATAACTCAATCGAATTCAAAAGGATAGAATTCAGTGGGGATAGAGTAAAAAGCCCGTCAAGAAATGATCTTGCGGATGAGATCGCTGCTCTTGCAAATACAAATGAAGCGATTTTACTTTTAGGGATAGATGATAAAACCCGTGATATCATAGGGATTCCTTTAGATAGAATTGATCTTGTTGAAACCTATATCCGCGATATCTGCATGGATAGCATAAAACCACCTGTAATATTCCGAGCATATCGGATTTTCCTGCCTGATAATCTGGGTGTTCAGAAAATTATCCTAAAAGTTGAGATCCCCAAAAGTCTCTTTGTTCACATGAGACCGGGAGGATATCTCATGAGACTCGGGAGCTCAAAAAGACAGATGCCCCCGGAATTCCTGGCTCGATTATTTCAACAACGGAGTCAGGCACGTATCATCTGGTTTGACGAGCAGATTGTCCCGGATACATCAATTTCTGATATGGAGCCCCGGTATACTGAAAGATTTATTAAAAAGGTAGAAGGATCTCAAGATATTCAATTAGAAAAGAGAGGACTACTTAAACGGGATGATTCAGATGTACTCCGTGCAACGGTAGCCGGCATTCTTCTCTGCTCACTCCATCCGGAAACTCACCTTCCCGGATCCTTTATAGAGGCAGTTCATTACAAAGGATTGGTTCAGGACTCTCATTATCAAATAGATGCACGGACAATCACCGGCCCCCTTGATCAACAGATTGATGATGCGGTCTCCTTTGTGCTGAAGAACCAGCAAGTGACAGCCAAAAAAATCCCCGACCGTATTGAAAGGTACCAATTCAGCAATCGTGCGATTTTTGAAACGATTGTCAATGCTGTTGCTCATCGGGATTATTCAATATACGGTTCAAAAATTCGCATGTTTCTTTTTGATGATCGACTTGAGATTTTTTCACCCGGAGCTCTCTCCAATACAATTACCCTGGAAACCATGGAGCTCAGACAATCCACACGAAATGAATTGATCACAACTCTTCTGGCAGAATGCCCGGTATCGTATTCGGAACGAGTTGGTGGAAGGAAAAGATATATGGAAAATCGAGGGGATGGCGTTCC
>JAZDKH010000204.1:0-5170 GCA_043803325.1 Methanobacteriota archaeon
AGATAATAACTGATTCTTCCTTGTATATCAATCGTGAATTATCCTGGATCCAGTTTAATCGGCACGTTCTGGATGAAGCCAAGGATGAGACCCATCCACTCCTCGAACGGGTCAAGTTCCTTGCAATTTTTGCCAATAATCTTGATGAGTTCTTCATGATCCGGGTATCCGGCCTTCATCGTCAGCTTGATGAAGGGGTGCTGAAGGCCCCTCCTGATGGTCTGACTCCTGCCAGACTTCTGGATGGTATTTTTGAGGCGCTTTCTCCTTTACTTGAAGAACAGGGAGCAGTCTGGCATGACCAGATAATACCTGCTCTTCGAGATAGTGGCATTATCATTCACACCTATGAATCATTAAGTGAGGGGCAGAAACAGTCTCTTCGGAAATATTTCATAAAAGAGATCTTTCCGGTCTTAACTCCCCTGGCATTTGATAAATCTCATCCATTTCCATTTATCTCTAACCTTGCACTCAACCTGGCAATCATCGTAAGAGAACGTGGCCATGAGGAAGATCTTTTTGCAAGAATTAAGATACCAAATAACCTGTTTCCTCGTCTACTCCAGATTCCTGATTCTGATAACTCCAATAAACTCCCTGCAAATTTAGATCTTATTTTTTTAGAGGATGTAATATCTGCGAACCTTGATCTCCTCTTCCCTGGATTAGATGTTATGGCGTCATATCCATTCCGTGTGACCCGGGACGCTGATGTCGAGATAGAAGAGGATGAAGCTGATGATCTTATGACTGCTGTAGAAGAGTCTGTGGGACGTCGCTGGGTAGGGATCCCTGTCCGGATAGAAGTCTCTTCATGGATGGATCAGGGAGTTTGTGGGATGATGGGTGAGAAACTTGTCAAGTATCCACATATGTTCTATCGTATAACCGGTCCTATCGGGATGGCAGACCTTATGTGCATGCTCGAACTTGATCGGCCGGATTTAAAAGATCCTCCATTCGTCCCGAGTGTTCCAAAGTTCCTGGAGAACGAGAAAGCAATTTTTAGTACCATCAGATCCCGGGATGTCATGCTTTTTCATCCCTATGAAAGTTTTCAACCGATGATTAATTTCTTAAACCAGGCAGCAGCAGATCCTGATGTTCTCGCCATCAAAATGACTCTGTACCGAACAGGTACTCGCTCTCCGATCATCCAGGCTCTCCTAGATGCCAGAGAGAACGGGAAAGTGGTCTCTGTAGTGGTTGAGTTAAAAGCCCGGTTTGATGAGGAGAATAATATTGGGTGGGCCAAAGCTCTTGAGCATGCGGGAGTTCATGTAGTCTTTGGTATTATGGGACTGAAGGTGCATTCCAAGCTCTGTCTGGTTGTCCGTAGAGAGAAGGATGGAATCTGCAGATATGTTCATATGAGTTCAGGCAATTACAATGCAACGACGGCACGAATATATACTGATATTGGGCTATTCACTGCAAACGCTGAGATTGCGTCTGATGTTTCAAACCTCTTTAACGCTTTGACTGGTTACTCGCGGTTCATGTCATATAATCACCTCCTCGTCTCTCCAAAATACATCCGAAGGGGGGTCATCTCTCTCATCAACCGGGAGATAACGAGACAACAGGAGTATAAAGATGGACATATTATCTTCAAACTGAATGCCTTGCAGGATGAAGAGATGATCCGGGCATTATATCGGGCGTCTATAGTGGGTGTCAGGATAGAGCTACAGATTCGGGGAATCTGCTGTTTACGGCCTGGATTAAAAGGAATTTCCGAAAATATTTCTGTGAGTACTATCGTTGGCAGATTCCTTGAGCATTCCCGGATATATTATTTTCATAATGGTGGTGATGAGATAATCCTTATGGGGAGCTCTGATCTGATGCCACGAAATCTAAACCGTCGGGTCGAGGTTCTATACCCGATACTTGATGCCGGGATTCGATCTGAAATTATCAATACAATTCTGCCGATTCATCTCCATGATTCTGTAAAAGCCCGTGATCTGGACTCAGAAGGAATATACCACCCGCGAAAGACAAAGATGAATGAAGAACCTATCAATGCCCAGGAGTGGATGCTTAAACATCGTGGCATCTGGAATGAGAGAGCATCAGATATAGCAGAGGATACTAATATTGGTCGCAGTGGCATCTGATTACCTGTATCAAAATTTACTTAGGAGTTTCTCCTTTTTTATTATCCTCATAGAGGAACAGAAAGAATGGTGACTATTCTTGGCATAGATCCCGGGTATGCAACAGTGGGATATGGAGTCATTCGTGAAGAACAGAGAAGAACGGAGGCCATGGAATGGGGTTGTGTATACACAAAAAAAGATGATGGCGATGCATCAATCAGACTGGGAATGATCTATAAGGGCATAATACACCTGATAGAAGAGTTCAGACCATCAGGGATGTCGATAGAAAAACTGTTTTTTGCCAGGAACACGACAAGTGCTCTTCAGGTAAGTGAGGCACGAGGAGTAATACTCCTTGCCGCTGTGCATCATACGATCCCCATCATTGAATATACTCCGAATCAAGTGAAAATGGCAATAACCGGTTCAGGATCTGCAGATAAACGCCAGGTTCAGGAGATGATCACCCGTCTTCTCAGACTCTCTGAGATTCCCCGCCCTGATGATGCAGCAGACGGCCTCGCTTTGGCACTCTGTCACTTGAACTATACCAGAGGTCGTCGATGATAGCAAGACTTCGCGGTCCTATTGTTGATTCAGGTGATGATTATCTTGTCATAGAAACCGGAGGGGTTGGGTACCGGGTCAGAGTGACGGAGACGACTGCTGCAGGACTCAGAGGATCCAAAGAAGCGATCCTGCATACTGAAATGGTCGTCAGACAGGATGCAATTCTTTTGTATGGCTTTCAGACCGGGGCAGAATTGAAGGTATTCAGACTTCTTACCTCTGTTTCACGAGTGGGGCCACAGCTCGCAACCGCAATTTTATCCCGGCTTCGAGCTGATCAGGTTGCGGGTGCAGTACTTACCGGAGATGCACGTCTCCTTGCTACCGTTCCCGGGGTTGGAAAGACCGGGGCAGAACGTATCGTACTTGAATTGAAAAAGAAGGCAGTTTCTCTTGCTGCTGATATCGGAAGATCAGATTCAGGGTTTGGAGATACATCTCAGGGTGATGCCGTTCTTGGTTTGATGGCGCTTGGATATTCTCAAGGAGAGGCTGCATCAGCAGTCGGGAAAACAGAAATTTCCTTCCATGACGGGACTGCAGCAGGCATCATCAGAGAAGCTCTTCGTATTTTGAAAGAAAAGGGTGAACCAGGAGATAAACGTGTCTGAACCAATTCTTGAGCCGATACATCAGGAAGAGGATCATGAAGAGCGGACGGTAAGGCCCGGTCAACTTGATGAGTTTGTCGGACAACAACAAGTGAAAGAGGCGCTGTCCATTGCTATCCAATCTGCACAACTAAGAAAAGAACCCCTCGATCATGTTCTCTTCTCAGGGCCGCCCGGCCTTGGAAAAACCACTCTTGCTCATATTATTGCGAGAGAACTAGGGAGCGTGATCGAGTCCACAACCGGGCCTATTATAGAAAGACCTGGAGATCTTGCCGCGATGCTTACCCCACTCAAACGCGGGGATCTCCTATTCATCGATGAGGTTCATCGGATTAGTCCGGTTATTGAAGAGGTGCTTTATCCTGCAATGGAGGATTATGCCATCGATGTAATGATTGGAGAGGGACCGTCTGCCAGATCTATCCGGCTTCCTCTTGAGCGATTTACCTTAGTTGGGGCAACTACCCGTATCGGACTACTCGGATCCCCGTTTCGGGATCGGTTTGGTCTTGTCTTGCGCCTAGATCTCTATGATCCGGTTGATCTGGCTAAAATTGTTCGTCGAAGTGCCTCTATACTCAAAATACCTATCTCCGACGAAGGGTCAGATGAAATCGCCAGACGCAGTCGGGGCACCCCCAGAATTGCAAACCGGTTGCTTCGCAGAGTATATGATTATGCGATTGTAAAAGGAAATGGAACCGTTGATGGCCCAGTTGCTGATATTGCCCTAACAGCACTAGGTATCGATCGTCTCGGGCTTGATGAACTTGACCGGAGGGTCCTGCTTGTGATTGCACGTGATTTTTCCGGGGGCCCGGTCGGACTCAAGACAATTGCTATATCAGTTGGTGAAGAGACCCGAACGATAGAAGATGTATATGAACCATTTCTGATACGAATAGGTTTTCTCAAACGAACTCCTCAGGGTCGTGAAACAACTCCTGCAGCACTTGAGCACCTTTCTGGATCAATATGTAAGACCTCCTCTTACCCTTCCCTGAATACCTTTCTGTGATATGGTGAATCAGAGAATAATTATGGAACCAGAAGACTTACCGGAGTGAGAAACCTATTTGTATAGAGCGATGAACCGGATAAATTATTTTGGATTCGGCCACTTTATTTTTACTATTCTGTTGTCTCTCTCTTTAACCGGGGTTGTAGCATCAGAGAATATTAATGACACTTCCCTCTCTTCCGTACCCCCATCAGGTCTGGCATTTACAACAGATGTGGGTATTATTGGTTGTTACACTCCTGCCGTTGCTGAAATGGGGCAGCCATTTTCAGCCGTTATTGAGGTTATCAATCAGGGGCCAGCTGCGGCAGAAGGTATACAGATTGATTATTATCTGGTCAGATCTAATGAGACTGATGCCAGGCCAATCTGGGTGCATCAGAAGACTGCCGATATAATATCTCCTTTTCATCAGGATGATGTATCTTTTACCATTGATCTCCCCGGAGGCATTGCTCCTGGAGCTTACGCACTTCTCTCGACTATCAATTCGACTACCATAGATCGAAATCTCACTAACAATCAGTACCTTTCAAATACTCCGATAGTTATAAAAAAATCCATATTATCCCAATCCACAGGTCTCGCTGATCTCTCTGTTTCCATTGACTCAATCTCCTCAAATGGAACAGCTCCTGGATACCCGTTCACCATTAACTATACTGTTTTTAATACCGGGAATACGAGTACAGGAACCTTCCATGTTGGTTTCTACCTCTCGCAAGACCCGAATATCGAACCATCTGATCTAAGGGTCTGGGATGAAATTTATTATTCGGCATATCCGGGGATGGCAGAACCAGGGGTATCTACAGATTTACTGCCTGTTGAAATTCCGAAATGGGTGTATTATC
>JAZDKH010000205.1:0-2597 GCA_043803325.1 Methanobacteriota archaeon
AGATGGTTGCCCGTCCAGGTGAGCTTGCACCAACAGACATCGTCATCTCAAAAGGACCAACCAGTTTCAAACCCGGTCCAATCGTGGGAGAGCTCCAGCAAGTCGGTATCCCTGCCGCTATCGTAGCGGGTAAGGTTACCATCCGAGAGACCAAAACGGTCGTCGGAGAAGGACAGGAGATCAGCAAGAAGCTCGCGGACATTCTCGCCAAGCTGGATATCAAACCGATGGATGTCGGTTTACTCCTGCAGGCTGCCTTCTTTGAAGGAACCGTCTACGAGTCAGATGTCCTCGCGATTGATGAGGTTGCATTCTATAACAACATCATCAAGGCTGCAACACAGGCAATCAACCTCTCTATCAATGCTGCAATCCCAACAAAGGACACTGCATCTGACCTGCTTATCAAGGCAGTTCGTGAAGCACGTGGTGTTGCAATAGAGGCTGCTGTAGCAAGCGGCGATGTAATAGATGCGATCATTGGAAGGGCGCAGTCTCAGGCGATGGCCCTTCAATCCGTGGTCGAATGAAGCACAAGAGAATTGAAAGATCTTACACAATATTTAGGTGAACTTTAGATGGAGTATATCTACGCTGCACTCCTCCTGCACAAAGCAGGCAAGGATGTCAACGAATCCGCTGTTCAGGCAGTTCTTTCTGCCGCAGGTATCGTTGTTAACGAATCCCGTGTGAAGGCCCTGGTTGCCGCACTTGATGGTGTCGATATTGAGGACGCTATCAGCAAGGCTGCCATTGCACCAGTCGGCTTTGCCGCAGCAGCACCTGCAGCTGCAGCAGCTGAGGCTGATGAACCTGAAGCAAAGGAAGAAAAGAAGGCAGAGGAAGAGAGTGGCATGGCAGGGCTTGGTGCCCTGTTCGGCTAATTCCCTTCCCTTCTTTCATCAATGTATCGACGAGCTGAGCATATAACTATTTTAGGATTAATTTCCGGACGTCTGTTCGGTATTTCTGCGTATCTGATACCGTAGATCTGCAGCTTACTCAACCCCTGTCAGTCTATCTCGTAGGTATCGTTGTCTCTTCAATCTCCAAGATACAATAGATGATTCCAGGATGTCATATATCTGAGTTAGGTTAGGTGTATCTATACATGGGTAAGGGAGACCTTGCAGAGTGATATGAGTATCGGGTTACTAAATGCGAGAAGATCGTCAGGATAATTACGGTTAACAGATAAATACTCACGGGACAGAACATCAAACCGGATTATCTCTTTTGAAGTCCGGTGTTCTCTTTGAGGCAATCGATACCAATGCTCAATAAAGAGAGACAGAGATGCTCTGTAAAGTCCGGGATGAAGGCGGCTCCCGGAACATTTCACAAAACTCACACAGAGAGAGCATGAATAATACTCGTCAAGCTGACAATAAAACGATGCGAGTTCTCGTTGTAGGAAGCGGGGGCAGAGAGCATGCGATTGCACAGGCACTTGCGAAGAGCCAGGATATAACTGTATTTGCCGCTATGTCCAGAGTTAATCCAGGAATTGCTGAATTATCTCACGACTCCCTGATTATCCTGGAGACTCAGGTGCAGGAAATAGCCGCGTTCTGTCTCACCCATGAGATCGGGTACGCCTTCGTAGGTCCAGAGGCCCCTCTCGAATCTGGTATAGTAGATACTTTGGAAGCAGCAGGAGTCAGATGTGTCGGTCCAAAAGCTGCTGCAGCCCGGATTGAGACAGATAAAGCATTCTGCCGTGATCTGATGAGACGATATAAGATTCCGGGACTTCCTGAATATAATATCTTCCGCGACCCGGAGGCTGCCATCGCATTTTTGCAGGGTACAGAAAAGGAATATGCCATTAAACCGATTGGTCTTACTGGTGGGAAGGGAGTAAGAATCATGGGTGAACATGTTGGCATTGAGGGAGCCTGTGAATATGTCAGAGAGATTAATGGCGATGTGGTCATAGAAGAACGTCTGATTGGAGAAGAATTTACTCTACAGGCGTTTGTAGATGGCTATCATCTGGTTCCCATGCCGCTTGTTCAGGATCATAAACGTGCATATGAGGGGGATGTAGGGCCGAATACCGGAGGGATGGGGGCATATACGCTCCCTGATCATCGAATGCCATTTGTCACTGATGCAGAATATGGGCATGCAATCTCAATCATGAATCAGGTGGTAACAGCTCTTGCATCAGAGGGAACACCATACTCCGGAATCCTGTACGGACAATTTATGAATACTGCACAAGGACCGATGGTGATCGAGTTTAATGCCCGGTTCGGAGACCCGGAGGCGATGAATGTGCTCAGTATCCTGGATTCTGATATGGGTGATATCGTAAAAGCAATTACTACCGGAACCCTGAACAAGACAAAAGTATCCTTCTTGCAAAAGGCGACGGTCTGCAAATATATCGTCCCTGAAGGGTATCCTGACGATCCACAGAATGGAGGTTCCATCTCGACAGGAGAAGCAGGTCCAGCACTCCTTTATTATGCTTCGGTGGTGAAAGATGGAGTTCATCTCATAACTCAGTCTTCGCGTACTATGGCATATGTAGGAATAGGAGATACTCTTGATGAGGCTGAGCTTATCGCAGAATCTGCAGCATCTCAGGT
>JAZDKH010000206.1:0-2799 GCA_043803325.1 Methanobacteriota archaeon
GTATCACCTGCCGGAAATGTCCGAAACACATCGTCTTATTAATTACAAACAGAAGTTCCTGAATCCGGGGATTCAATTCCAATGGCTCTCTAAATATCTTTATCGGCTTTAATCTGAATCGGTAAGGAAATACCTCATTAACATCTGGGTCGGGGCAGTGAAAATCGGGGTTTCATCTTCATAAAGTGCTTCAACTTTATAGGCTCCCATGATAGCAGAGGAGAGAACGTCTTTTCCATGCATTTCTGATTGCACATACATCAGAATAGTATCTCCAGGTTGTTCCCAACTAGGGAGAGATCTACTCCGTTTCGGATCACCCCAAATATTATGTTTCTTCACAACCCCCCAATTTTCCCGACTCCATGAGGCGACCCAATATGCCATTCGATTAGTTTGGGGTTCATCACTATTTGAAAACATATATCGATCGAAAAAATAAATGTATTCCATAACAAAAAATATGGCCTCACCAAAAAAGTCTTCCCAATCAACCGCAGCAAACCTCGGCTTGACCGTATGACGATATACCAGGATTCTGCAGGAGTTCTACGATAGAAGAGATTCGGAAACATGGGTATGTGCTCACGCCTGGGAGATATGTCGGGGCTGAAGATGCTTTGGATGACGGAGAACCGTTCTCTGAAAAGATGACACGATTGACAGCCCGCCTTTCTGGACAGATGGTAGAGAGCGAGCGATTAGGTGAAGAGATTCGAAAGAATCTAACCGGGATAGGGTTTCCGATATGATGATGAGAGATTCAAAGGGATGTTCAGGTATTAATGGGTCTGGAGTATAATGGATTTTAACAAACTTGTTCAGACCATTACCTCTGTTCATGATGAATTATCAGGTAGGGCTACGAAAGCGGTTAACTTTTCCCTGACGGTTAGAAACTGGCTTATCGGGTATTATATTCAGGAGTTTGAGCAGAAAGGGTCAGATAGGGCATCATATGGTGATCATATTCTGCAGGATCTTTCAAGTCGTCTCCCTCAGGGAGATGGGTTTTCTCACCGGTCACTTAAGCTGTATCGTCAGTTCTATGTAGCATATCCTCAGTTTGGGCAGACGGTGTTTGCCCAAAGTTATTCATCCATGATTAGGCAGACACTGTCTGCCCATTTGCCTGATGGTAAATCCTCTCTTGATATTCCGAAGCTTAAAGGGAATTTTACTGAACATCAGGTGTTTGATGATATTCTTATCAATTCAGTTTCATTCAGTCATTTTACCCTCTTCATCTCTCTAGAGGAACCCATAAAGAGGAGGTTCTACGAGGTTGAATGTGTCAGGGGCAATTGGTCTGTCAGGGAGCTGAAACGACAGATCGGAAGTCTGTACTTCGAGAGGTCTGCTCTCTCCAGGGATAAGCAGGCACTCTCTGATCATGTGCAGGCCTTGGCAGAGGCTGATTCACCCCATCTGGTAATCCGGGATCCCTATGTCTTCGAGTTCCTCGGGCTGAAAAGTGATGAGGTGATGTATGAGTCTGATCTTGAGGAGGCCCTGCTGCAGAAGATAGAGGCGTTTCTGCTTGAACTCGGATACGGGTTTTGCTTCGAGGCACGACAGAAACGGATTCTGATTGGGGATGAATATTTTTTCGTGGATCTTGTTTTTTATCACCGGGTTCTGAAGTGTCATGTGCTTATCGAGCTTAAGGTCGGGGGGTTCTCTCATGAATGTCTGGGGCAGCTCAATACCTATCTGAATTGGTATAAGGCTCGCGAGATGACCGATGGAGATAATCCTCCGGTTGGACTCCTTTTGTGTACAGAGAAGAATCATGCCCTTGTTGAATATGCCTGTGCAGGGATGGATAATCAGGTGTTTGTCTCGAAATATTTGGTTTGTCTTCCGGGAACAGAGGAGATACGAGAGTTTGTTGAAGGGGTGATTCGGGATGTGTGAAAAGTAAGATATCCATGAGTGTCGGCGTAATATTATTTATTGATTGATTGATGAATGAACTTTTCATAAAAGGTGATAGTTTGACTACATTAAACCAATTATTAGAATCGATTAGACCTAAACAGAACGAAATTTCTCAAGCATCGACATCACATAATTATCTTCGACAACTTTTAAACTCTATCAGTTCAAATGGAGTGATTCCACCAATAGATACTGAATTTCTAACAGGCTCTTATATTCGAGGAACAAAAATTACTCCATTAGATGATGTAGATCTCTTTCTAGTTTTAAGTCCAGATGGTCTGTCACACTATCCTACCGGCTTTATTACAAGAAATAGTACCACAGTTTATCGTAATTTCTTAGATCAAAATGGATATGTTAGTTCTATAAAGATACTCAACGCTTTACAGAGTGGATTATCAACTAAATATCAAACAATAAATCGGGAAAATCAAGCATTAAATATTTTTTTAACCTCCTACGGCATTGGTATTGATATTGTTCCTTCATTTAAATTAGAAAATCAAAATTACCTCATCCCATATGGGCATGGAAAAAATCATTGGCTAATTACTAATCCCCAGAAAGATCAAGAAATCGTTGAACAAATCAATAATCAAACGAATAAAGTATTCAAAGATATTATTCGAATAATCAAATATTGGAATAAGAAAAAAAATTACAATCGATTATCTTCCTATCACATAGAAGCAATTGGAATGAATATTTTTAGATATCGAAATGATATTTCTTCATACTTGGTTGGATTAATGCTTTTTTTTAATGAAGCTAAAAATTATACATATAATTGTCCAGATCCCACTGGGATTGGAGATCCAATTACTAGTTATCTGGAATATCGTCAAATATCTTTAA
>JAZDKH010000207.1:0-10092 GCA_043803325.1 Methanobacteriota archaeon
TGCTGATTTTAAAGATTTTTTTCATGTATTCCTCCTAATGACTTATTGCTTTGTGAAAAACACCGCTAACTCGCTCTTCCAAATTTCTCTCCCTGATATGATCTTTCGCCAAATTTTCTCAATACCCATTATTTTCCTCACATACCAGAGCTAATCTTCATTGAGAGGGAGAGTATATACCTCTTATCGGTTGTTGCAAAAAATGAATCAAGCCCGTAATTTTGTTTGGGTGAATACTGAAATCTGATACCCACCTGTAAGATATCAATAGCGTCAGAATCTCTCATTACGAGGTCAAAATGGGATAAAGAGGGAGAGAGGGTTATGCAAGACCCTTCATAGGGCCCTTCCTCGGGAAGATACGGCATCCCTCCAGGAAATAGTCATTTCCTGATTATATTCCCGTTTCAATCAATAATTACGATGTTGTATTGGCAGTAGGGAATGGTTCAGCGTAGGTTACCGACTGGAGCGCGATATCCGAACTTTGAGACACCGTCTGTTGATTCTCATCTGCATTCTGGAAAGCAGCCAGTGAATATGCTCCCCCTTGATCTGGCGAGTCAATTGTAAAGACCCAGATCCCAGGCCCGACTTTCATCACCGTTGGAGTCAGACTGGTGACTTTCATTGTCTGATCGTAATTTGTCTTGAAAGTACTCGTGTTCGGCCAGGCAACTCCTTTTTTGCTGTACAGATCAAAGGTAGATCCTTCCTGAGCGATTACCTGTACCTGACCATAATTATAAAACCTGATAAGATGCTGTGCGTGTTGCCCTTTATCCAGGTATAATCGGCTTTCAGAGATAATACCTCCATACGGGTCATTTACGGGTGTAGACTGCCCTGATCCGGCTGAAGGCTGATCCGTAGTCGTGGTTGAGGATGAGATCGAAAGAGATGATTGGATCGGTAATGATACCCCGTCCCAATACCCGTCCGTAATCCCATCCCAGAAATTAGAGCTTGTGTAACTTGATGACTTAGAACTTGTCACTGCACCACTCGCTGATAATACCAGGGTGCTGAATATTATCAGAAATACTATCATATTCCTGCTGAATGATTTCATATCTATCATTGATATCACCGTAATATTTTTCCTCGAAATCCAGCATCCAATTTTATTACTGGTAGACTGGCTGTGGTATGATGCGTAATCCACCTATAAATAACGTGATGGATCCTGACAAAAACTGCAATATGGAGAATTCTATACGGCTAAAAAAGATTATACCTGTGGGGATGTAACCAACCAGGTGGTACTGTTTGAATAACTGTACCTGACGATAGAAAAGTCAGGACAGGTTTCTGAGAGGATGGCCATATTTGTTCCTACTTCCTTAGAAGTGAGGCCGGTTTCTTTGGCAATATATTTTGATTTAAAAAAATGTCTCCCTGAGCTTAACCGGATTTTAAGATAATTGATGAGGCATATCTGCCTCTCATTGTACGTGTCGCTGATTTTTCTTTTTATTTGCATATGAACCTCCGAGATTCCCTCGAGTACAGAGAGGAGATCGGAAGGAGACGAGGAACCTCACATCTGCATGAGGAGAACCAGTTGTATGATACAACCGGTGTTGTGCGGCTTGCTTTGATTGCTGGTTTCATCACCAGATACAAACGGGAAAACACAGACCTTCCCTTTTCCATACCGAACATAAGATGAACATGAGAGAGACCACAACAATTTGTAGGAGGAATTGTATCGGACGCCATCATCCTTGGTATCAGTGACTATGTCTTCACCTTATTTCCCTGATAGGGGTCTTCAAAATTTATTAAAACAGATAATAAATTTTATTTCTCCATCAGAGTTACCTGTGCATTATGGGTAGGAGTATATATCTCCTGCCCATTGTTGCAAAAAAAGTAACAATCCAGGATTTGGGATGATAAATCGAAATAAATTACCCCAGGATATGGGGAAATATCCTCTCACACCTTGGTATCCGGTATAAAACTGAAAAGAGACACTGAAATTCACAAAATTCTGATTTTACAATTCAATTTTTGTAACATCAGGGAAGGTTTATCCTATTTTCCCCTATACCAGTAACTCTGGTTTAGACACATCACCCGGGAGAGATATACGGAGTTGTTTCTCAATAACATCACATATAGGAGTCTGGGAATCTGAACCGGTATGACCCTAGCATAATAAAAAGAACCCAAAAACGGTGGTATGAAATGGATAATTTAACTTCACGGGATGAAGAAAAAAGCCTTGAACAGGCACGGGAAAAGGGACGAAAAGATGAATACGACAGGCAGAAAGAACGTGATCAGGCCACAGAAAAAGGGCGGAAACAGGGTCTGGATGAGGGACGTGCCCGGGAAAAGAGACAGGGTAGGTCTGGATCTGGTCTCATGATAGTACTGCTCCTGTTTGTTATCGTTATTATTGGAATCGGAGCAGCATTTCTGACGCTGACGGTATCAGTTACAAATGTAGCACCAGGGAACTCATTGCCCTTCACTACGATGTATGGGGTCTCGTTCCCGGAAGGTCAGACAATTACTATCGGGAACACTCATATCAATGTCCTCTCGTATCAGAATGAGTTAATCTCCGATATTGATGGGGATAGGCAGAAACTTGAGGTGGGGGCAGAAAGGGTAATCACAGAGCGACGTGCCGTGATCACTACACTCAGTATTGTCACTCTGATGGATACAAATTTCAAGATAGATCTGAATTATAAGGGTGACCGGGATAACCGGGCATACTTCGACATGGGGGTACATACGTCAGAGCAGGTACCTGATATGCTTATCAAACTACTGCTTCCGCCCGAGATTGATGCACGACCTATCTGATGCTAGCGAAGTATTGCATCCTTGAGCATAAGGGATTGGTAATCAGTTTTGATGTAGTCAGTCAGCAGGAAAACCTAAGATTGAGTGAATGTGATGGACATCAGTACTAGAACCCAGATCCTTATTCTTGTTCTTGGAGTCCTCATCGGAGCAAGCGGATACTTAATCAATTCGCTTTTTCTTTGGAACACATCGGTAAACAAGGATAAGAGCGATATCGCTGAAGGTCTCTATCTCGACATATCATGGCTCGAGGACTATCTCATCTCTACAAACCAGGAGTTCCTTGCAAATCCTGATGAGAAATATATTTTTGTTCATGTTACTCCGCTTTACCCGGATAATGGCCTTTACTTTGCGTACCAACGTGATATCTTCAAAATGGACCGAGATCTCGCAAAAGATACATTCACGTTTTATAATCACCTGCTCTCGGCAGAGCGGGACCGGAGCCTTATCTTCGAGATCCAGCGGATAGGAGATGTTCGGGATATCACCACAGCAGAGCTGAGTCGTCAGCAGGCCCTGAGCCGGAATGTCGCCCGAGAAATAAACATAACGATGAACCTTCTGCCAGGACTGAAGAAAGAGCTGTGCGCAGCAACCTGAAATGAATCCCCCATTAAATTAAATATATCGAAAGAATTAGGGCCATACATGAGACTCATAGTTCAGACTGATAACCCAATGGATGAGATATGAGCAAAGCAAAGATCCTCATTGTTGAAGATGAGTATATCACCAGCGCTGTTATTAAAAACAGCCTCATTACCCAGGGATACGATGTAACCGGTGTGGCAAGTACCGGACCCACCGCGATCAGGATGGCGGAAGAACTAAAACCCGACCTGATACTTATGGATATTACCCTAAAAGGGAACATGACTGGTATCGAAGCTGCAGAGCAGATCCATTATAGGAATCAGATACCGGTTGTGTATCTCACCGCACATTCAGATGATGCAACAACAGATAAGGCGGTAATAACCGAACCATTTGGGTATATCATCAAACCATTTGGGTATATCATCAAACCATTTGATGACCGGACGTTAAAAACCACCATCCAGATGGCTTTGTACAAACATTCCATCGATAAGGCGTTAATACTCAAGAATGAGGAGCTCGAAGCATTCAGCTCGGCGGTATCTCATGATCTTGCAAGTCCTCTCATTATTGTTCAGGAGTATCTGAAAATGGTCCTTGTCCAGGATTATGCAGTAATGAATGAGATATCCCTGGAGAATATTGCAAAATCTGTTTCTTCAATTGATCGGATGCTGGATATGATTCAGGATCTCCTGAGTTTTTCGCATCTGACCATGGCAAGCCTGAATAAAATGGAGACGGATCTGAGTGATTTAAGCATCCAAATCCTGAATTCTATGGCAAAAAGGATACCTTCCCGAAACGTTTCCTGGTCGGTAAACCCGGGAATTATCGTCTTTGCTGACAAGAGACTGATGAGGAATGTGATGGACAACCTCCTTGCGAACGCATGGAAATTTTCCATGAAGACTGAGAACCCTGTAATAGAAGTCTCTTCAAAAACCCTGGATGATATGATCACAGTCATGGTCAGGGATAATGGTACCGGTTTTGACATGACTCAGTCAGATCGGCTATTCATCCCATTTGGAAGACTTCATGATAAGAATGAATATCCGGGAACCGGAATCGGATTATCTATTGTTAATCGGATTATCTATTGTTAATCGGATTATCATGCGTCATGGGGGGAAAGTGTTTGCAGAGAGCACGATTGGAGAGGGGAGTGTGTTTTCATTTTCTATACCAATGAAAACCTCATGTGAATAGTTGCAGGGTCAGGTCATCCAGTGAATCCTTGCCTGCAACCATATATGAACCCTTCCCCATATTGTCACTAATCAACAGAAGGTACGTCCAATACCTCTCCTCCAATTACCCGTTTAATTTCAGCCAGGACTGCATTTTTCTGAAATGGTTTAAATACATATCCGGAGGCTCCTTTTAAGATAACTAATTTTACCATCTCAAAATCATGTATACTGGTAACCATGATAATTTTTGCGTCCTTTTTTTTATTGAGAATCTCCTGCATGGTCAGGATACCATTCTGTCGTGGCATGAGAATATCAAGAAAAATGAGATCCGGTTCTGTCTCCATAAAGAGGTCATATCCTTCTCTTCCATCATAAGCCTCTATCACCTCGTATCTTTCTTCAAGTAAAATCTCTTTCAGTAAATCCTGCATCATCAGCGAATCGTCTATTATTAGGACCTTTAGGGGTTTCTGATATGTTCTTTTTTTGTTTTTTTTAGTATTGCTATCCGCCATGATCTATCGGATTTTTACAGGTTATACCGGTATTTATGAGTAGCGAGATTTTCTAAAAATTATCACTTCTAAAATGCCAATGTGCTTATCTCTCCGTTCGCCTCCATACATGCGAGTATTCAAATCTGAACACCCTGATCTTTCTACACATTTTTTTCTAAAATTGGAGAAAAAATGAAACTCTATAGATTGGAGGGGGCATAAAAGGTACTTCATAAAATACGCACCAATTGCAACAACAACGAAGATTATCGCAACCCATTTAACTGATTCTCTATTAAAACCAGCAATGCCCCGGGATCCCAACATATAGAAAAATCTGCATTTCGTGTGAATGTATATACCCCTTATCGATGCTTGCAAAATTTGATTCAATTCAGAAAATGAAAATCACCAATATATTCTTTGGTTCAAAGGGCATGTTAGATACATCAGGTATTTAAAGATTATATTCATATCTCCAATTCGTATTTTTGTATCAAATAATAACCCGGGAGTATTCCGTATGGATATTTAAAAGGACGTCTGTTACGTTAGAAAAAATAGGAGGTACAGATCGTGTGGAATAGATTTGCAGTAAAAATAAAAATACCAAATACAGAATCGTGTATAGGGCAGATCGAAGTTGATCCGCTCAGGGCTGAACTTTACAGTGGAGACCAGCTGAGTCAACATGCAAAAGAGACAGCCTGCTCGTACAAAATAGATACCAGAAACGGGTATGATCGCCTCCTTCCAAGACTTGCAGATAACGAAAAGGTCCTGCTGAAAACTCACGAACTGCTGAATACAGTCATCGAAGCTGACCGTCGGATTGCTCCTGCAGGTGAATGGCTTTTAGATAACTTCTACCTTGTTGAAGAGCAGATTCGTACTGCTCGCCGCCATCTCCCAGAAGCATATAGTAAAGAGCTTCCTCACCTGGTAAACGGGCCTTTTGAGGGATTTCCACGAGTATATCATATTGCCACAGAATTGATTTCTCATAGTGACGGAAGGATTGATACTGATAGTCTCTTCGCATTTATCGACGCATACCAGAGTGTCAGCCCTCTGCTGCTTGGAGAACTCTGGGCCATACCCATCATGCTCAGATTCGCTTTGATTGAGAATCTGCGCAGAATCGCGGATATCATCTCAGCAAACAGACGTGACATCGACTCAGCAGATCATTGGGTGGATCAGATGACCGATATTGCGAGAGAAGATCCGAAGAGTCTTATTCTGATTATTGCAGATATGGCACGGTCTAATCCACCCATGACCAGTGCTTTCGTCGCAGAAATAGCACGACAATTGCAAGGTCAGTCAGGAACACTCTTGTTTCCTCTCACCTGGATTGAGCAGAGACTTTCTGAGATTAACCTGACCGTTGAGCAGATGATCAATATCGAGACACAGAAACAGGCCGCTGATCAGGTATCGATCGGGAATAGCATCGGCAGTCTGCGTCTCCTTAATAAGATAAACTGGAGCGATTTCGTCGAGCGACTGAGTCTTGTTGAGCAAACTCTTCGAAGTGATCCTGCCGATGAATATGCAGGAATGGATTTTGAAACCCGTGACCGGTACAGGCATGTGGTTGAGAAGATAGCAAAAATGGGTCCCGTATCTGAGAGTGATGTTGCAAGAAAAGCAGTCGAGATTGCCGCTTTAAATCGGGGAAAGAAGGGTACAAGAATCCGGGCATCTCATGTAGGATACTATCTGATTGACGAAGGAAGATACACTCTTGAAGAAGCACTCTCAATTCGTCCGTCTTTTACGAATAAAGTCATCCGATCAGGATATCTCCATATTCTTCCCCAGTATCTCTGTGGGATCCTTTTCATAACTCTTATTGTCGCTTTTTTTGGATACACTCATCTTCTCGTTCACAACTGGTTCATTGCTTTACCCATCCTAGTTCTTCTCCTCTTCCCTATCAGTCAGGGCGCAATCGCCGTGATGAACTGGGTTATCACCCTCCTCCTCACCCCGGTTTCACTCCCTAAAATGGACTATTCAAAAGGGGTACCAGAGACCCGAAGAACCATTGTGGTGATCCCCACGGTACTCTCCGGAACTGCAGATGTTTCAAGCCTTTTGGATTCACTTGAGATCCGATATCTGGCAAACCGGGACGATAATCTCTACTTCGCCCTTCTGACTGATCTGAAGACCGCAGAGGTTCAGGAGTTACCGGGAGATGCAGCGGTTATTGATCTTCTTGCAGCCGGAATCGAAGAGCTGAATGCAAGATACCTGAGTAAGAAGCCGTCAACCTTCTTCCTAATGCACCGGCCCCGGACCTGGAATCAGGGAGAAGGAGTCTGGATGGGATATGAGAGAAAAAGGGGGATCCTTGGGGCATTCAGTTCCTTCTTATCCAAAAAAGGGGAGAATCAATTCTCACATATCGTCGGAGATCAGGAGATCCTCACCAATATCAGATATGTAATAACCCTTGATACCGATACCCAGCTCCCCCGGAATAGCGCACGAAGTCTTATCGGGGCAATCTCTCACCCACTCAGCAGGCCGGTATCTGATCCGGAAAAAAGGGTTATCCGGGAAGGATATGGTATTCTCCAGCCAAGAGTTACTCCCTCCCTGTCAGAGTCAGGGATATCACGATTTGCATCGATATTCGGGGGAGAACAGGGGATTGATCCCTACACCCGTGCAGTATCTGATGTGTATCAGGATGCTTTTCGTGAAGGTTCATTTATTGGAAAAGGGATCTATGATCTCGAAGAATTTTCACAAACCGTGGAAGGGAGATTTCCAGAAAACCTCATTTTAAGTCATGATCTCCTGGAGGGATGTTACGCACGATCAGGTCTCGTCAGCGATGTACATGTCTTTGAAGAGTATCCAAGCAGTTACCTGGCAGATATCAAACGGAGGCACCGATGGATCAGAGGAGACTGGCAGATATTACCCTGGCTGCTTCCCGAGGTCACAGACCACTCTTCAAATAAGCAGAAAAACCCGCTGTCACTCCTCTCACGATGGAAGATCTTTGATAACCTGAGAAGAAGCCTTGTAACGCCGATCACATTTCTCCTTCTCATCATATCATGGACCTTTCTTCTGGATCCTCTCTTCTGGACTGCATTTATCGCTTCGCTGTACCTGATCCCAACGATAATTATTATCTGCTGGGAGTTCATAAAAAAGCCGATAGAACAGACCTGGGGGTTGCATCTCCATGATATGGCAGATGTTCTCCAGAGTCAGATCGCAGTACCCCTTCTTAATCTGGTCTTCCTCCCGTACGAATCATATAATACAGTTGATGCAATTTTCCGATCCTGCTGGCGGATGAAGGTTTCTCACCGGTATCTGTTAGAATGGACCACTCATCAGGAGGTAGGAAAGAAAGGTTCCTCTGACATTCTGGATACATACCGGACGATGTGGCCGGCGCCGATAATTGGGGGAGTATTACTTCTTGGACTAGCTCTCAATATTCCATGGACATCCCCTGTTATCGCTATATTTGCTCTCGCGTGGATCCTTTCTCCAGCCATCGCATGGGAGATCAGCCAGCCAATAGGTGTGCAGACCACCAGACTCACCCCTCAGCAGGAACGATATTTACGAGGTGTCGCACGACGAACCTGGCGATTCTTTGAGACCTTCATCACCGCTCAGGATCATTATCTATTACCTGATAACTATCAGGAGCATCCGGTAGAGGCAATCGCCCACCGTACCTCCCCAACAAATATCGGTCTCTCACTGCTTGCAAGTCTTACCGCTTACGACTTTGGGTATATTCCGATGAGTATCCTGATCGAACGGACACAAAATACCTTGAGAACCATGGGACAGATGAAGAGATATCGGGGTCATTTTTACAACTGGTACGATACCATCACGTTAGAACCGCTGATCCCCCGGTATATCTCTTCGGTCGACAGTGGGAACATTGTCGGAGATCTCCTGGTATTACGACAGGGATTATTTGAACTCATAAACCATCAGATCATCTCAACTAAATTTGCCGATGGTGTATCAGACACCCTCTTACTCCTCACGGGTGCAATAGAAACGGGTACTGAAAAAAACAGAGAGGTGTCCATCAAAGCGGTCATGTCAAAGATCGAAGAGATGAAAGATGGGGTAGCCCGGATACCGGATTCTACCATCGAAGCCGGAAGATATCTCTCACATCTTGACACTATTGCATCAGAAATACAGGCTTCACTGAGTACCTATCCGGATGATGAAGTCAGATGGTGGTCTGGTGCAATAAAAAACCAGACCTCCGCTCATGTGAAGGATTTTAACCGCTTTACTTCATGGAAATCTCTGGGTAATCCCCCGGAAAATCTCTGGAATGAGGTTCCCCGATATCTAACCCCACCTCTCACCCTGATCATCAAAAAGCTTGAAATTTTAAACAACCAGGTTCCAACGATCAGGGATATTGCAAACATACGACAGAATATTCATACCGAACTCGAACTTTTATTGGAATGGCTTGACATCTTACGGGATAGGGAGATGGTTTCCGGGTCAGGCCATCAGTGGCTGATAAGGACTCTTGAAGAGATGAGATCCTCAAGTGAGCGGGCAGAAGAACTCATCACGTCGATATCATCCCTGGAAGAACAGGTCTCTGCCTGTGCCGATATCGAATATGACTTCCTCTATGATCCGGCGAGTAAACTTCTCTCAATCGGATATAATGCAACTGACCTCAGGCTTGATGCAATTTATTATGATCTTCTCGCATCAGAGGCACGAATCACCAGTTTTATTGGAATCGCCTATGATAAGCTCCCTCAGGAGCATTGGTTTGCCCTAGGACGCCTGCTCACTACGGTTGGAACCGGGAAACCCACCCTTATCTCATGGAGTGGATCTATGTTCGAATACCTGATGCCACTCCTCGTGATGCCGACATATGAAAACACCCTTCTCGATCGCTCGTATCGTGCAGTTGTATCACGACAGAT
>JAZDKH010000208.1:0-4268 GCA_043803325.1 Methanobacteriota archaeon
ATATCCCTATCGGTGAATTTAGCCTGAATGGGTGTGCAATTGGCATACCTCTGGAGATTCCCCCAAAAAATCCCCCGAAAGATGCAGAAAAAGTAACCTCATGGCTGAATTAACCAGTCTGAATCCTATTTTTTATTACACCAGCGAATTGTCCCGGTATTTTCTGTCTTATACCCACCGAGTTGCATGAGGATATTTTTCCATTTTTGGGATGCGATAACCCTTGAAATTGCTTGTATTCGGCTATCTTCTTCAAACATCTGTTTTGTGGTGACAAGTTCATATCGCTCACTACCCACCGGGATAAATTGGAGTGAAAATGCACGAGCTGCGCTATACACTGCAATCCCAAGATCTGCATCACCACTCTGTACTGAGAGGCAGACACCAAGATGGGTGGTGACTTCCCGATCGTATCCGGTGATGGCACCTGAAGGTATTCTCTTCTGAAGAAGCAGATGATCAAGAAGCATACGGGTTCCGGATCCCCGTTGCCTATTGATAAACCGGTGACTGGTAATAGTATCAAATCCCAGGCCTTCCCGGGAGACGATACCCTGCTCTCGTTCAGCCACGCATATCAGGACCAGTTCAGTATTTGGGATATATTTCTCTAGATAAGGAATATTATACTCACCATCGTCAGCAAGCAGATGCATCGGAGCCAGATGGCAATTTCCTCGTTTCAGGGTTAAAAGTCCTCCCATACTTCCGACATGTGAAGATGCAATAATGATTCCGTCATCCCGAATCAGATCAGCCAGATGATCAATGGCTGGATCATGACTCCCGGTGATGAGTACTACTTGTTCAGCGGTACTCTTTCGAACTGTCAGGATGGCGGTCGTCTTTGATCCGGTCTCAAATCCTTCCAGATCTGCCGGTATTTTCAAATATGCGTTTGATCTGACCAGACTCATCTGAACCCCTGAACCTCGGGAGAGTGGTGCAGCAACCCAGGAGTCCTGAATTCTTCCTACTGTTGCCAGAACGAATTCATCAGTACCGATTGAGGAGTGAATTGCGCTTGTCAGTTGCACAGGGATGACCTCTGGTTCAGGTATGGGAAATCCGTACCACCCAAGAAGCGGAAGGATGATCTCACGAAGGATGGTGTGGCATGCAATCGGATACCCAGGCATACCAATGATCGGTTTGTCTTTTATATAACCGAGGATAACTGGTTTTGCCGGTTTAATTGCGATTCCGTGGATAAAAACAGCCCCAAGATCGGCGATGATCTTTGCAGTATAGTCCTTTGTCCCTTTGGAAGAGCCTGCTGAGATGAGGACTATGTCATTATCCTCTACTGCACGTTCAACCAATGCCCGGATCTGATCCGGATCATCAGGAACAATCGGATACTGAGTGACACCTACGCCCGTAGCGGTGATGAGAGCTGCTGCCATATGCATATTACTCTCAATAACCTGACCTGGTCCGGGCATCGATCCTACCGGGACAATCTCACTCCCGGTCGGGATGAGTGCCACTTTCAGATCAAGAACCGGTACCTCAAAGATGCCATAACTTGCCATCGCCCCGATATCAGCAGCACGAATCTGACTCATGCGGGGAATAATCATCTCGGTTACTGCAATATCTTCACCGACCGGACGGATATGTTGCCAGGGATGAGCAGATGAGCGGATCTGATACGTACCATCCTGTCTTATGACATCCTCGATCATAATGACTGCATCATATCCATCAGGAATGACATTGCCGGTATTGACTCGCACTACATCAATTAGATCTATCGGCTTCTGGTCCGTTGCCCCGATAGTATCTCTGGATTTCACCGCAATGCCGTCCATAGCAGAGAGGTGAGCAGCCGGTACAGACAGGGGTGAAAAGATGGCTTCTGCGGTTATCTTCCCAAAAGAGTTCTGCACCGGGACTCTGATTACTCGGGGGGAGCAGGGAAAATGTTCACGTAATTGACAGAGTGCATCAGACAATGAGGTAAGTGTAAGATATCGCGTTGCTCCGTCTCCTTCTTTTACCATAATATCACCTCTACTGTGTCCCCGGCTTCATATCCCTCAACCGAGGCCGGAATCCGGATGACTCCGTCACTCTGGAGGAGCGTGTTGGTCAGGCCTGATCTTCCGAGGACTGGCTCTACGTATTCGCCTTTGAAGACCGCTCTAACATAATCTTCCCTGCCCTGGGTTGAATGTACAGGAGTCATGAGCGGAGCAAAGATATGAATCTCATTTTCGATTCCTCCGTTCATCCCTTTGAGGAGCTCTTTGACAAGAACGAGCAGAATCACATATGCTGATGCCGGATGGCCGGGAAGTCCAATTATCGGTTTTCCCTGTGCTATACCGATAATTGTTGGTTTTCCTGGGGAAATTGCAATTCCATGTATCAGCACTTTACCTCGGGATCCGATAATGTCAGCACACATATCGCGGTCTCCTTTTGAACTCCCCCCTGAAATCAGGATTGCGTCACAGGTAGAAATAGCCTCATCAAGTGTCTTGGTAAGAGACTCCGCATCATCCTGAATGATACCATATATTACAGGAATCCCTCCTTGTTCTGTTACAAATCCGGCACAAAGCCAGGTGTTGACATCACGAATCTGGCCTCCAACTGGAATACTCTCTACAGAAACTAGCTCATTTCCCGTAGACAAAATTGCTATACGGGGTCGTGAGGATACCGGAACGGTCCCTACACCGCAAGCAGCGAGGACTCCTGCTACCCGTGATGAGATCTTCGTTCCGGCATGAATAGCCACTCTGTCAGACCCGAAATCTTCCCCGCGGGAGATGACATTCTCTCCCGGAGCAACGGGCCGGTTAATAAGTATCTGATCCCCGAGTTGTTCAGAATACTCGATCATCACGACTGCATCTGCCCCTGATGGAAGAGAACCTCCGGTTGGAATATATACACAGGAACCAGAAAGAACCATCTCCTGAAGATTTTCTCCCATGGCGATTCTTCCCGTTAATGTCAGCATCGAAGGAATTGCATCTCCTGCACCAGTAGTATCTGATGAGTGAACAGCATATCCGTCAACCGTAGAACGGTCAAATCCGGGAATATCCACATCAGAACAGATATCCTCAGCTATCACTCTCCCATATGCATCAGAAAGAGGGATTTTCTCCCTGGATGAAGGCCGGGCTATCTGCCTGATAACCTGAATGGCTCCATCTACCGAAATGACCGAGAGGAACCTGCTCATTTAAAGCAGCCAAGCTGACAGGCGCGTATTTTAATATTATTTACATTACAGTATTTTGAAATTTCCATCTTCGAGACTTTGTATTTTTCAGATATTTCAAATGCTTTGTTGCAGGGAATCTCGGTAGTAATACCTTCCTGCTTAAAAATTGATTGAATCTCCTCAGTGTTCATAGGTATATAATTAACACTATTAAGGGAAGGATATAACGATCAATACCTCTGGACTGTACCAGTATGAATAATATTAACGTTCCAAAGCAGATTCTTCTGGTTAGTTCCCGTTCAGACCCGGCCGGGAGCATGATACATGAAGAAGTTAAAAAGCTACTTGTACAACGCCCGGATCTTGAGGATCGATACCTGCATCGACAATTTGACGAACGACTGATATATATCGATGGTCCGTCTCTGGATACCAGTGCAGACTGTATCATCTTCCTCTCCCGTCATGCAAGTAAAGAACCACGTCCCATCCTCACGGTGCATGTTACTGGTAACTATGGACCGGCAGATTATGGGGGAGCTCCGGGAACACTCACCAAGGCAGCAACCGGTATGATGCATGCAATCCTGAACAGACTTGCTTCTGATCTGCCTGCCGGGTATGCGATATCATATGAAGCAACTCATCATGGCCCAACACTCGTCCCAGTCCCCTCTTGTTTCGTTGAAGTTGGAAGCACCGAGGTGGAATGGCAGGATCGCAGTGCTGCTGCTGCGGTTGCCAGAGCAGTCATCAGTGCCAGACCAAAAGAGGTTATCCCCCTCGCAGGATTTGGAGGAACTCATTATGCCAAGCGGCAGACCGAAATCACTCTCATGACTCGGGGAGGATTTGGTCATATCATCCCAACCCGGGCTCTGATTTATCTTACAAAGAATTTATTCACTGATATTGTCAGAGACTCCGGAGCTGTTGCAATATACATCGATAGAAAATCTGTAAAGAAAGATGACATCCGGAGGATTGAAGAATATGCTAATGAACTTAAACTACCTGTTGTGGGCCAGTCTGATCTAATCGGATTTAAAAATATTTCATTTAAAGATTATATCCAAAT
>JAZDKH010000209.1:0-2204 GCA_043803325.1 Methanobacteriota archaeon
CGGAAAAAAGAGGGTCAAAAAATATCGGAACTGCCGTAATAAAAAAACCGGTGGAAATTTCTCACTCAACTAATTTCAGTAAGAACGCCTGGCAGGACATAATGTGAGGTCGATCTGCTTCTGCTCCATACCAAGCAGCACTGAAGAGCAGAAGCAGTGCATTGTCAAGCTGGGCATCAAATTTCCGGTCTTCGCTGTACTCCGGATGAAGGGGGTTTGCCAGTAAGCCTTCATCTTCCGGCAGGAATGCCCGGTAGGGTTCCGGGCGGGGAAGTGACCCTTCGAGCGTGAGGGCTTGCTCCAGAACAATGGCAAATGCCCGCACCAGAACAGGAACTCCCCCGGGCTGACTGATTGCGGTTTCTGCGGACCGGGCAACCTCCCGGTATCCCCCCCGGGCAAACTGGCTGATGATAACTGCGGCACGGTGCGCTGATTCAGGAGATACGCTGCTGACGGCATCCCGGGTCTGCCCGGCATACGCTTTGAGAGGGGTCTCAAGTTCCTTACCTAAGGATACTGCCGTATGTAAGGTACCGAACCTATATTTCAAGCGGATGAGTAAGATGGTTAAACTTACCGAATACAGCACCTGGAGGGTCAGACCGGGAAGATAGTCGATCGGTGCTGCAAAGAAAATGGCGGCATAAATCGGCGTTGATAAGGCAACAATATCCTTTCTTGGCCGGCACCAGGCAAGGTATGCCAGCAGGCAGGATCCAATCACGCAGCCTAACGCAAAATACTGGAAATTATTTTCAGCGATCTCAAAGCCCATCTGCACGAGAAGAACGCCAACAAACGTTGCGCCAAACGAGAGTACGGGAATTGCTAATTCTACGTATTGCTGGCTTTTCATCTCCGGTTGAATCGTGATTTCTCGACGGGTCATGAGTTGTGAGCACCCGCAGGTAAAAAATCGGTCATGATACTATTCTCTTATTTGTCCGGTAAAAAATTTGATTTGGTCATCCTTTTTTTAGTCAGAGCACTTTTTTTCGGATCGATACGCAGTTGACAACGGGTTCACCCGTCACGATGTACCGGCGGATTACCTGCCCGAGCACCTCGACGACATCGTTCACTTTGATATCCTCATCCGGGCTCGTAAACATCTTGACCGAGATCGCACCGGAACGGTCAGCAACTGAGTACTGGGGCCGGTTCATGAACTGAAAATGGACACGCTCAACCACACCTTCGATCCGGACAATATTTCCAATCATATTTTCATTGATCAGCTTGACCCGCACCGTCTTTGCCTGACGCTCATATTCCGGTTCAAGTTCTGCGTACTGGCTTCGGCTCATATAGTTGAGTACAACGGGAATAACTAAAAGCAGGAACAGAACCGGTATCAGCCAGATAAGGAGAGACCGTATCTCCGGACTGAACAGGGAGGCGACAGCCAGGATAACGGTAAAGAACACAAACACCGCGATAGAGACAATTGAGATCTTCACATCGACTTTTCCAATCTTCATTGAAAAAAACATTGGCTGTTAATCTACTTCAGTGCTGCGTTTCTTTTCCGGGTTATGTATGGGTAAAAATGAGTGAAAAGGGGGGATTGATGATTTGATGAAAAAGGGTATAATCGCTGATCCCAGGCGCCATTTTTCTTCGCAGGAACTTAAAATAAAGGGATTTTCCGTGTCATGAACAGTAAATCCATAACCAGGGGAATATGCAGGTTACCTGCCATCTTCGATGATCCGGCAGGTATGGGCATAGATCTTCATCACATCGGTCCGGGTGAGAAAACCCTCCAGCTGTTCAGGAGTCTCAGGCTCGGCAACCGGGATATGGTGGATATTGTTCACCAGCATCAGCCTCATGGCATTTTCCATCGAATCCATAGAGGAGACCATGACAAGCTTGCAAGACATTGCGTCACGGACTGGTGAAGACAGAGCAAAGATATTCTCACAGCGGCGGACATCAGACACCGTAAGGATCCCGACAAGCCGGCCATTGTCAAGCACCGGAAAGCCGGTATGGGTAGTCTGGTTGATTAAGGTATGCGCCCTCTGGACAGGATCATCAGGCTTAAGGGTGATCACCAGGTCATTTGCAATCATTGCCTCATGGACCTTGATCTGTTCCAGCACCCGCTTGCCGTATTCGTTCCGGTGGGCGCCGGACTGTGCCTTTGTGGGCACCTGCTCCCGGTAAATGGTCTTTCCTGCAGTGATCAGATATGC
>JAZDKH010000210.1:0-2044 GCA_043803325.1 Methanobacteriota archaeon
AGAGTCAGGGTATAATATCACTGATACAAACATGAACTACCAGTACCGGGCATTCGGAGTCCCGGGACTCGGATTCAAGCGTGGACTTTCCGAAGATTTGGTCATCGCTCCGTATGCTGCGGCGATGGGGCTGATGATCAATCCGGCCCTTGCCAGTATAAATCTGAAACTGATGGAATCTTTAGGGTATACCGGCCATTATGGATTTTATGAGGCTATAGATTACACACCGTCCCGGGTTGCACCAGGAAAGAAATACGCCATAGTACAATCATTTATGGCACATCACCAGGGGATGGTTATGCTCTCGCTTGCCTATGCACTGTTGAACCGGCCTATGCAGCGGAGATTTGAGTCAGATCCAAATCTTCAGGCAACCGTGATGCTTCTCCAGGAGAAGATGCCCAGGAACGCTCCGTTCTACCCGCATACGAGTAAGGAAGAGGAAGTCCATAATATTGAAGATCCAGTATCTCATCTACGAATCTTCCAGACCGCGAATACGCCACGACATGAAATAAACCTCCTATCAAACGGCAGGTACCATGTTATGATAAATAACAGTGGATCAGGCTATAGCAGATGGAACGACCTTGCGGTAACCAGATGGAGGGAGGATCCCACAACAGACCGGAATGGTATCTTCTGTTATATCAGAGATCTCGCAAGCGGGGAGTTCTGGTCTAATGGATATCAACCCACCAGAAAGAAGCCGGAGACGTACCTGTCGATATTTAAGCAGTCACGGACTGAATTTGAGCGGAGGGACCAGAGATTTGATACCCGGACTGAGATCATCGTCTCCCCTGAAGATGATGTAGAGCTGCGAAAGATACGGGTTACGAACCGGTCATTTACCAGACGAACCATAGAGTTTACCAGTTATGCTGAAGTAGTACTGGCACCTCAGGCATCAGACGAAACCCATCCTGCTTTCAGCAACCTGTTTGTCCAGACAGAACTGGTTCGGGAGAAAAATGCAATCCTCGCGACGAGAAGACCCCGATCAGAAGGAGAGAAACCCCCCTGGATGCTCCATCTGATGACGGTTCATGGAACCCAGGTGCGAACTGTCTCATTTGAGACGGATCGATCAAAATTTATCGGCCGGGGAAAATCCCTCTCATGGCCGGTAGCCATGATAGATTCCTCAACTCTGTCTGATACTGCGGGATGCGTCCTCGATCCCATTGTTGCGATCAGATGCACGATCACATTAGAACCTCAAGAGACAGCAGGGGTTAATATCTTTACCGGAATCAGTGAGAGTCGAAAGGGATCACTTGTCCTGATCGAGAAATATTATGATGGATACATTGCTGACCGGGTATCAGAGCTCGCATGGACTCATGCCCAGGTGATGATCAGACAACTGAACGCGACCGAGCGGGATGCCCAGATGTTCTGTGCACTCGCCTCCTCGATCATCTATGCAAATCCATCAAAAAGAGCAGAGCAGAACATTCTTCAGAAGAACAATCGTGGCCAATCCGGTCTCTGGGGGTATGGAATATCAGGTGACGTCCCGATAGTGCTGGTGAGAATAAAGAGCCTGGAACGGATAAGTCTTATAAAAGAGATGGTACATGCTCACGCGTACTGGCGGATGAGAGGGTTGATTGTTGATCTGGTGATATGGAATGAGGATCAGTCAGGATACCGTCAGGATCTCCAGGATGAGATCATGCGTCAGATGCCCCAGGGTTCTGACTCCCATGTACTCAACACGAAAGGAGGAATTTTTATCAGGCATCTTGAACAGATGTCAGACGAAGACCGGATCCTGTTTCAAACCGTGGCCAGGGCAATTATCTCAGATCGGGGGGGGACCCTGGAGGAACAAATGGAAC
This sequence comes from Methanobacteriota archaeon, assembly GCA_043803325.1. Classification (GTDB taxonomy): domain Archaea; phylum Halobacteriota; class Methanomicrobia; order Methanomicrobiales; family Methanospirillaceae; genus Methanospirillum. The sequence goes on from JAZDKH010000210.1 coordinate 1,851, forward strand.
GAACCGGCTGGAATGAGATTGCAGTTCCCCGTCTGCTCCCCACACGGACACCATATTCAGAAATATCAACTAAACCAGAAATATCTGGAGAGGATCTTCTGTATTTCAACGGTACCGGGGGATTTTCCCGGGACGGAAAGGAGTATGTCATTATCCTGGATATCGGGAGGGTTACTCCCGCACCATGGGTGAAT
>JAZDKH010000211.1:0-3301 GCA_043803325.1 Methanobacteriota archaeon
GTTTTCTTCGGAGTTATAGTGGTTTTCTTCTGTCTGGAAGCAGGTTTCTTTTCAGCATGGATTGCCCGTGCATTATCCCAGGCGAGAAGATCAGCTCCTCGTACAACCCATCCTCGTTCTCCTGCTGGAACACTGGTCATAATGTGCCCCCGTGCCTTTGCCATAGAAAGTGTTGGCTGGGAAATATTTGTTATACCAATAATCTCTTTCTGAGTATATTCTCGATCTGGTTCTATCAAAACATGCCAGGCTGTATCTCCATCTGTCTTTGTCGCAGTCTTAGGTTTTTCTGTCTGGATGATCTTCTTCTCTACAACCATATCCTTAATCGCTTTTAATTCATTTTGGACTGATAATAACAATTCATCCATCTGCAAGAGATGTTTTGTATGAAGATCTAATATATTCTGAATATTAGATTGATCTGGTGATGTCGTACTTTGGCTTTGATTTTTCTGATTTACAGGTTTATTTGCCTGATTTTTTCGTTGAATGCCTTTTGGCAATGATCTGGTAACCATAATTATCCCCCATTATCTGATGATGATTTCTCATGAAGAGAGAAAGAATAATCAGATGAACTTCATTCTGATAATGAATCATCTGCTTCTTGAAATCATCTCAATTAAATCATTCATTAATACAACAGGATATTTTATTAATTTCTGGATAAGAACAAAAATAATAGTGCTTTATTTTTTCGTATTTTGATTATTATTACTAGCCTGATGAATCAGTGATATGGATTTTTATTAATATTTCCTGTAATTTTAATTTTAATCTTTTTCCTGAATAATTTTATCTAGAATTATAGTTGCATCCCTGACGAGACATGGACATATTTTAGAGGCAACCCTCTTTTCTTTCGCTTCTGCAAATTGAACCGGATCTGACATATCATATCCCAAAAGTTCTGCACAATTTATGGATCCATGGATGGCAGTAAATTCAGATATAAGTCTTTTAACTAACGCGTATGTCTCTTCCCTTGCTGCAGCATGCTCGAGACTGTTCATGCCATACCGTTGCCCTAGTACAAGAATCGCCCCGGTAACTGCTCCACAAACGTTCCCTGATCTCCCAAGCCCACCACCAAGGCCGGTTGTTATTTTTCTGGCTGTTTCCTTGTCAAGACCGCATTCTTTGCTATATGCAGAAAAAACTGCCTGCGCACAGGAATACCCATCCTGAATGGCTGTCACTGCTTCTTCTACATGAGGGTTTGTCATACCAATTATCGGGTTATGGGCGTGTAAGTGTTTGGAATTATGGTGAGCATAAAGGGGTTCATCCATCACTACATCATTGTCAGGTGAATCTTATTTTGCCCATTTTGATTTGTCTGTTGAATGATGACCATATTTCTCCTGCTCAAGAAGAGTATCCATTATCACTAGCGAAACCATCGCCTCTGCCACCGGCACAACACGGAGAACAATGCAGGGATCGTGTCTTCCCTCTATCCGAATCGAATGAGATGCACCGAATCGATCGATCGTAGATTGAGGGCTGGAAATTGATGGAGTTGGCTTTATCGCAATCCGCATAATGATGTCCTGACCAGTAGAGATTCCCCCAAGAATTCCCCCCGCATGGTTCGATGCATACCCTTCAGGAGTCATCGCGTCATTATGCTCAGAACCAAACATCCGGGCTGCACCAAATCCGGATCCAATCTCAACACCTTTTACTCCTCCAATACTCATCAATGCTGATGAAAGGAGGGCATCCAGTTTTCCAAATACCGGGTCACCGAGGCCAGAAGGACATCCTGAAATAATCAGGCTGATAATACCACCAACAGAATCTCCCCGGTCCCTCGCCTCTTTGATTTCTGAAGCAAAGGCCTCGGGATTAGAATTACCATGGATTTCATCTATCTTTGCAGTAACTCTTATTCCCTTAATTCCAAGACATATGGCAGCCACTGCTCCGGCTCCTACTCGTGCAGCAGTCTCGCGTCCTGAACTACGACCACCTCCCCGGTGGTCTCGTACGCCATATTTCTCATAATACGCCCGGTCTGCATGACCCGGCCTGTAGATGTCTCTAAGGTGGTCATAGTCTGATGAACGCGCTGATTCGCTTCTGATAAGAAGGGCGATAGGAGTGCCAAGAGTGAGACCTTCAAAAACACCTGAAAGAATCTCTACCGTATCAGATTCTTTCCGCGGTGTTACCAGCTCTGACGTACCAGGTCGTCTTTTATCAAGATATGGTTGGATAGTTTCAGCAGATAACGGGATATTTGGAGGGCATCCATCAATAACGGCTCCGATGGCGGCGCCATGACTCTCACCGAACGTAGTCACCCGGAAAGATCTGCCACAGGTGTTCATGATAGCCAATTCCTGATACTATCTGCTGGAACATCGATCCCGATAAGAATTTTGAACTGTTCGATAAGCTGGTGAATGAACATCTCTGTCCCTGGTATGATACTACATCCCCGTTCAAGTGCTGCGCGGAGCAGCGGTGTTTCAACTGGTGTGTAGACGAGATCAAAGATATGCATATCTGGTGATAATGAGCTTGCTGGTATGAGCATTGATGGATCCATTTTTTCATCAGTTTTGCCCGCTCCCATCCCGACTGATGTCGCGTTGATTACCAGATCAGCGTCATACTTATCGAAATCATGGATGGCTCCGAACCTGGCACCGACACGCTGGGCAAGTTCTTCTGCCCGTTTGACGGTCCTGTTTAGAATCACTGGTGAGAAACCTCGCATCGTGGCAGCATACACGGCAGCCGGAGCTGCGCCTCCGGCACCCAGAATGACGGCGGTATCCCCAGTCACTCCTTCAAGAGGGTAGTAGATACCTTTCCAGTCGGTATTAAATCCATAACGTTTTCCATCTAAGAGGAGGACAGTATTCACGGCTCCGATTACCTGTGCATCATGATGAATTTCATCGAGCAGCGGAATAATCGTCTTTTTATGGGGAATGGTCACACTGAGTCCCCGAACCCCTGCATCTTCAGCAACCGGAATGAATCTGGCTGGATCCGGGCACTCAAACCAGGTGTATTGTGCAGGTATCTCATATTCATGAAAGAGTCTGTTCCAGATTGATGGAGATAAGCTATGCATACAGGGATTTCCTAAGATACCATACAGCCTGATATCAGGGTCATCAATGGTAGCCTGGAGGGGTCTCTGGGCAACTGTGGGGATCGGAGTTGATAGAACCCATTTCACTAATTTTTTCCGTGCCTCAATCTCATTTTTTTGCTTCATTCCTGGTCGAATCATCTGGAGGATTTCTCCAGCCGCTTCACGTGGACGTTTTCCCGATGA
>JAZDKH010000212.1:0-4631 GCA_043803325.1 Methanobacteriota archaeon
TGTTTGGGCTCACTGCAACATTGAACATAATGCTCACGAACGTAAAGACCGAGAGCACCAGCCACCCGAACCGGGTGCTCTCCTGGCGGAGAGAATTCCTGAGGATGAGCAGGGAACCGGAGACCAGTAACGAATCAATGCAAACCGGCCATGCCCAGGTGAGAACCGGATCAATTCTTGATAACTCTGCTGCATACCGCAGGTTCGAGAACGAGAGGATGAATGAACAGAGGAGGACGATAATGGTTAGAAATCCGGTGAGATTTGGAATCCATCGCTCTATCTGTTTCATGACTCCTCACGAGCTCGGCACTCATGCCGGTGACAGGGAAGATGGGATGGTCTGCCGCACCAGAGTTGATACCTTCCTCCCGGCAGGCAGGCGAAATTGAAGAACCTGCACGGAAGAACAGAGATTTTCCCTTTGGGGGTTGGGAGGGGCCGGAGCGGAGCGACGGCCCCGACTCCAGGCCGTTTTACCTCGCTCATGCAGTCGCCCCCTGCGGGGAAGAGTCGTAATCAAATGCCCATGAAACAGGACGCTTCCCGTAAATCTTGGTGTCAGGTCTCCGGTTCACCAATTCAGAGATCACCATTCGAAGCGGAATCTCTGGAAGTTCTCCGGCTCTCGGGTACTTATGCCGGTTCTCCCGGATCTCCTCCTCGATCACATACCGGGGAATAATCGTCCGGTTCGTAGTCTGAACGCTCTTTATTGCCTCATCAATCTCGTATGAATACACAGAAACATCTCGTGCCATACTCACATCCTCCCAAAAATAGCAGAGATACTCATGGAGACTCCTCCGGGATGGTCCCGGTCCCTCCGGCATTCGAAAAACAGGAATCACAGATCGAGATCTGGTTTTCGGAATCTTTCCAAACAGCTTTCCCGGTATTACAGACGCAGCACCGACCGACATCAACGTATATCCGCTTCATCCCGGCAGTATTCAGCGTTCCCGGAAGAGTACGGAATGATTTCTCCTTCTTCTTCTCAGCGTTCTTGTAACACTTTTTACAGATCCTCCGGGATGGTTCATTCTTCCTGGCAAGTCTGCCCGGCGTGATCCGCTCAATATACTCGACATACCGGGCATTGCACCGGTCACACGGCCCCCGGAGAGGAACATCAAGTTTCTTGAAATCATCAGGATTTACCTCAAATCCTGATCGGGATTTTGGAGTATCATAAAGGGGAGGGGTGGGTGAGGCAGGATTATTCTTGTGAGCGGAACGATCATCATTGAGAGCGGAAGGTGCCGCAGCATGATAATCGCTTGGTTTATCGTTCGGACTATCATTCACCGGGTTTTCAGGTACAATATCACTTGGAGCGGAATTCTGAATCGCAGTAACGGGTTTGATGTGCTCAGCTGATGATCGTAATTTTTTCTCTAATATGATCTCCCCACTTTCCGCTACTAAGATTTTATCTTCTTCTATTCCTTCTGATTCCGCTGAAAGTGGTTTCTTTTCCTCCCGATTAGTAGCGGAAATTTCCGCAAGTTTCCGCTCGCTTCCGCTATGCCGCTCATTCTTATTAACCTGATCCTCCTCTTCAAGCCATACTGTACCGATCCCGACCCATTTCCGGTACGCATTCATGTCCCACTGGTATGCCCGGGATCTCCGGGATGTCTTTTCAACCTCATCACCAATAACCTGGGTCCGGTCACAGTACGAGATCGCGGGACATTTTTCAAGGAGTCCGGAGTAGATGTTTCCTTTGCTCTGGTATCCCTGAAGCATCTTGTTTATCACTGAGTTGGAAAGCCCTGACACCTTCTGCAGATCAGTGACCGTGAACTCGGTCTGGTTCAGGTGAACAATGAAAGAGACCATTTCTGCTTCTTTCCGGGTCATCTTCGTGAGCTGACCGCCACTCTCCCCGGTCAGAATGCTGTAGAGATCTGCAGCGTATCGAAAGTCCTCAACCGTTGCAGCAACACAAAGATAGCCGGCCTGATCAATGTTGGATCTCTGGTACTGCATCATGGAAGCCCGAGCATGAACCAGGTCAAGGAGCATGTCCACGTTTCTCCGGTTCCTTGTATCAGAGAACCGGATACGTTCAGCATAGGGAATCACCACATAGACGGATCGGAGATGGTTCCAGATCTCCCGGCAGATGAGCACCCGTTCGCGGTCTCCATCTGCAAACTGAGGAAGACTCGCAGCAGTTTTCAGGGAGTTCTCCATCACCTTGTAATCCTGCTCGATGGAATCGTCAATCCAGCAGGAGAGCATCCTGTTCCAGACCTGATCATCACCAACTCCTTCGACTTTTGCGACCCACCAGACGCAACGCTCCGGAATGGTGCAGGTCTGTCCGGCACGATCCTTGTTCACGGTATCGTACTTGAACTCCTTCTTGAACGAGGTCGTAACTCCCTTCAGAATCTCCTGCATTTGCTCAGATAATCCCTGATCATCCAGACAGATTGCAGAACCGGCTTTCAGATCAGTCTTGTAAAAGAGAGCCTTGTCACTCATCCGGTTGGTTGATGCCAGGTCCGGGGGGAGCAGGGAGGACATGGTACTCATGGCATGACTCTTCCCCTTCCCTGACTCACCTGAGATTGATACGTGCAGGCCGAGGGAGTTTACCGAGGACCGGGATGCAAATGACATCGTGAAACAATGGGCAACGGTCAGATCCCCGATATGATCCTCTGCAAAGGTGTCAACGATGTACTGAACCGGGTCTTCTTCGGTAAGAATCCGCAATGCTTCGGCTTTTATTCGGTTTTCTTCATCAGTCGGTTCTGTTTTGGCCTGTTCCAGAATGGCACGTTTGTCTGATTTCTTGTTGTATGCAACCGCTCCATCCCCTCCGGGAGACGGTTTCTGATGATTCGTTTTCCTCCCTTCGTAGATCTCCCGAAGTTCCTGCCACCGCTGGGAGCCTGAACCGCAGGAGTTGTGATGGCATCCGGCAAAGATACCGCCAGAAGCAAACTGAATCACGAACGCTCCATCCTTATGAGCCGAGGAGAACGGACATTCGTCCAGGATAAAGATCGTGCCATCTCCATACGGTTTCTGTTCATAGGAAAGCCCGTGTGTGTCAAGCCAGGTTCCGAGGTCAATCGGTTGTGAAGACTTTCTCCGGGTCTGTTTCACCGGTTCATCTTTCGGGAGAAGGGTCGCCAGAGATCGGATCTGTTCAAGAGTAACGGCACAGATTTCGGGCGGCGTCTCGGTGACCGCTGCCCGCCTATGGGACCGGGTCGGGGTATTATCACCCTTGCGAGAAACCGTTCCATACAATTTCCAGATTCGTGCAGCATTGAAATTCGCGGTGTCAACAACACACTTCGAATCTGTGAAAAGTACCGATAAGGTGTTCAGGGCATCTTTGATCAGATCCCGGATCTCTGGTTCGTTCGGGAGATCAACACTATAGAGAAGATGAGCTCCATTTCCCGAGTCAGCACAGATCGGATCAGGCCAGCACAGCTCAGATAGATACTCCTTAATGATATCCGCTTTCGCAAGAGCGTTCTCATGTTCTTCTTCAGACGATGAAACACCCGATGGCCGGACCGGATCAATATCAATCGGAAACCACCTTCGCCGGATAATGTCAGAATCGGCAGTAGTGGAATCTTTCTTCGAGAGTCGGATCTTTATCCGGTTGGCTCTCCTTGCAAGAAGGTCGGGGTTCACCGCGTTCAGGGTAACATAGATCCCGGTAGTGGTGCGGTCCGCATCAAGCAGAAGTACATCAGCCTCAGCTTTTTCAAGCGAGTCATAGTACCCCGAGGAGATTCCGGAGTCAGTGATTGCACGAATTTCAAATACTGCTCCGGTTTCTATGAGAAGATCAAGCGCAGACCTGATCCCGATCATACTTCCCCTCTTTGATGAGCAGAGCTCCACCGGGGAGGATCACAAATCGCTTCCAGAAGGAAGGATACTTGATCCAGAACTGACACTCGCCCGGCGCTTTTCCCATGCGGACCAATGCAGAAAGCTGGGTGACACTCTCTGAATAGCCGCTAATACTCACTGATCGTGAGCGGCGAACTGATAAACACAAGATGGTGGAAGCACTCTTCCAGGCTAACAAGTCAAAGGGAGCCGGACTTACAGCTCTGAGTACCTGATAGCCTTCCTGTTCAAGAATCCATTTTGCTTCAATTTCCACCGCTGTCCCCTGCGGGTGATTAGCGGGCATTTCTGAATCTCCTATTGTTCGGATGGAAAATTTTTTGAGCGAGCAAAAGAAAGGATAAGTTGCCTCCCTCAGCTAATCCCTGAAATTTTGTCGTGGATGGAATTATGTTTGAGCGGGGGCATTCTATTCTTTGCATGGTTCACCTCTGACAAGGCGGATGATACCACGATCCTCCATGAATTCTCCAAGACCGACAAAGCCGGTTCTCAGCTCGTACGATTTCATGAGATCGTAATCGACTGTTGGCACATCTGTGTTCATGGCTTTCACCATCTCCGATCAGGCTCTCTCAAAAACCTTCACGGCGCTAATAATTTGATTTATTGGATGTAAAGGTTTCTACTGTGATTTCGGGGTAGCTGACAATTTATTTAAGTATTCTGATATTGCACTGGCATTTTTAATAATTAGGTCCTGAAGCTGCTTGTTATCGGTGATGTGAGTGGAG
>JAZDKH010000213.1:0-4625 GCA_043803325.1 Methanobacteriota archaeon
TTAAATAATAAAATACGTAATAATACTAGAGATTTACCATTGCGGGCGGCAAACTCTCCGGGTATGGTGTATGTATCTGATACCCCGAATGATCTCCCTGATCACCATTGGTGCCGCTCTGCCGCCCGTGAGGGTGATGAACCCCCAATAAGCCATCCAAATAATGATCCGGGTCTGATATGCAGAGAGGAACCTTCCGCCCGAAACCTGGATCCTGCCGCCCGTGCCGCCTCCCCATCCATCGACCCTGGTGACTATATCGCGGTGGAAGGCTGGCCGCAGAAGAAGCCGTGCATCATCTGTGGCAGGCAATATACTCATTATCAGGAGCGAATGACTCCTGAGCGGATAACCGGTCCTCCCCGGCCGAACCGGATGCTCTGCACGGGTTGTTATGAAGCAGCAAGGGTCAGGGAAGCATTGTCAGTCAGGACGATCCCGGGGGTCATTGACACAGGTCCGATGCAGCATCGGTCTTCCCCGACCGGCCGGTGCACCGTCCGCAATACCGGTTCTGCGGTCTGGTCAGATCCCAGGCAGCAGACCAGCCTGTGTGAGACCTGTTATAACCGGGAACAGGCCACTGCCAGGGGTGAATCATGACCAAACCTGGCCGGCTCCTGGTCACCCGTGAATCACCGAAACGATCCTATCATCTCGCTGGGAGAGGACGGATAGAAGGGGGTGAATTGGTCGTATACCTGGATGATATCGGCAGATTTACGATGGATCCGATCCGGGTCAGGGTTGTCCTCCTCCTTGGGGGAACGGTCCCGATAACCGGGCCGGATGGTGTGGATATCATCGGAGAAAGGCGGGAAGGGGGACGAGGGCTCTGGATCCCGGTCGGAGAGGAATGGTATAGTATTCCGGTCAGGTCATTGATCCCGGTTCTGGAAGGGAAGGCAAAGAAAGCTCCGGTGTTCAGGTGGGAAAAGGAGACGGATAATGGATAAATTTCTGCAATAACGGGTCAGAGGCGGGAGACAAGCAGTAATTGACTTGTCTAATTCTGTCGTCCTATCATATGGTTAGGAGGAAGAGCTCACCCCAATAGGGATAGATATCCACATACTATTATTCATGGATCTCCATGTGTATATACTGGTCTTATGGTAATAATTAAAGGGAAAATCATTGACTCCCTCCATATAGAACTATCAGAGGAGATTCAAGGAAGAACTGGTGATATCGACCTGAAAATCGTTGAAAAAAATATTGTGGATTCCATTCAGGGGGGCTGGGGATTTGATATTGATAGTGCAGAATTTGTTGAAAATATGAGAAAATCAAAGTCAATTGAATCGCTATGAACCTTTTTTTGGATACGAGTATATGCATTGATGTACTCCGAACTTATGGGCCTGATAGTTCGATTTCCCTTTTTAAAGCAATAGAAGATACATGCGTCGGGTATATTTCAACAATAAGTGTTGCAGAACTCTTTGCCGGCGTATATCTTTCCAAAAAAAGGGACGCAGCTGAAAAAACTGATGCCCTTTTGTCACTTCTTGAAGTGATAGATCTCAATTCGGAGATTGCACATGATGGGGGAAGAATATATGCTGTTTTATCAAGGTCGGGAAAACAAATTGAATTCAATGACTGTCTTATTGCTGTAACTGCAAAATGGTGCGGCTTCAATTCAATTGTAACAAGAAATATCGATCATTTCACTCGAATCGAAGGAATATCTGCGGTTTTACCCGAGGACCTTATTCCAGTCCGATAAGTCAAGGCTGGTGTATTATTGCTGATAGTTTTATTAGTTTTTTCCCGGTTACAGAGATCCACTAGTCAAAATACAGACTTATTAGCGGATTTTATTTTTATCTATTTACTGATGATTCTCTTTCACAGCGGGAGTGACTCCTTGAGAATTTTATTCCTGACATCTGGTGACAGAGCATCCTCGAGAGCAACATCAACGGTTCGACCGAGTAATTCCTCGAGATCTGCGAGCAAGTCCACCAGGGAACCATCGTGAGTGTTCAGGCCCAACAGTAATAAGGAGGTCTACATCGCTCTCATTCTTTGCCTCCCCTTTCGCACATGATCCAAACAAGCGGATTGACAGGACTCCATGTCTGCGGGCAATCTGAACAATATTATCCCTTTTTTCACTGATATCCTGTGGGATCATAGTTATATTGCTCATCCTGACTCCTTTGGTAGTGTACTGCCGACGAACAAAAAATTATCTGTTCCCCCGTTAGTGTTCATACTTCGGTATTTGAGTAGTATTTTTGAGTATTTATACAAGATCGAAGAACCAGGAAATATACGATGGGTCCGATTCGGGTAAGGGTTTTCCTCTTCTTGGGGGAACGGTCCTGATCACCGGTCCGGATGGCATGGAGATCATCGGAAAAGAAAGGAGGGAGTCGGTTGGTCTGGATATTAATTAGAGATGATTAGCATAGTATTCCGGCCATAACCCTGATCATGGTCCTGGAGGGGAAGGGTAAGAAAACCCCGGTGTTCAGGTGGGGGTGAGATACATGAAATGAGCCCAGGGCGTAAGAATAAGGGGCAGATGCGTATTCATGCGGCAAATGAGATAAAATCCGCAAATTTTTGATCTTCAAACGAATTTGATACGGGAATATCACGAGCTATACCGGTACCCTCCTTTGGGAACTACCATCTCAAACCGAACTCCTTCTCCAAATTCCCCTGTTTCAATGATAGTAATACCGCTAATTGAGAGAATCTCCCTGATCAGAAATAATCCGAGTCCGGTATTCTTTCCAAACCCTTTCTCAAAGGCCTTCTCCTTTTCAGCATCAACAATGCCACCGCCATCATCCTCATACCAGATCACCATATTTCCATCTCTCTCATGACAGGAGAGATCAATACGGCTAATATTTTGTCCATGCCTGATAGAATTTTCCACCAGGTTATACATCACTTTCTCAAGCATCAGATCTGCGTAAATTGAAAGATTCCCAAGGGTTGAAGTGAGGGTAACTCCTTTCAGGAGCCCCTGGATCGCCCGGTGCCTTATAATAACATCAATCTGCTGCCAGTCAGGGGCCACAGCGCCGAGATCCTGATATTGGCCGGTAAACTCAATTAGAGCCTGAATTTCGTTTGAGGACTGTTTAATTGCATTCAACCTCTTTAGGGATACCTCATCAGTCACCTTCTCCTGGATCATTTCACTATATGCAGATGTCACCATGATGCGGTTGAGAATGTCATGCCTGGTGATACTTGAGAGAATTTTGAGTTTATTGTTCACCTGGGAGACCGCGTCATGAGCACGGCGTATCTCATCAATATCATGAATCTGAATCAGCAAACAGGGCTCTGATTGAATAATGATACGTGATATGGCAACTTCAGCAATGAAAGGGATACCGTTAGGCTTTGCCAGATGCATCTCTTCATGCATAATCCTCACGTCTGATCCTAACATATCAAATGCGTGGATTATGGAACTATGAGTCAGCTGGATATCAAGGTCATCCAGATATGTTCCGGAAATCTCCTGGTTTCTGCATGTAAATACGGTCTCAAATCCCCGGTTCACTTCCAGAATCTGATATAATGAATTCAAAATCAGGATCGGATCCGGCGTTTCCTCAAAAATGGAGATGAACTTCTCTTCATTCTCTTTTAATGCCTGCTCAATCTGCTTCCGCTCGGTTATATCGACAAGGAGGAGAAGAATAGCCGGATTGTTATGATATACAATCGGGGTACCTTTAACGATAACCGATCTCCGATTATTATCCCTGGTGATAAGGTCAGTTTCATATACTGAAGGGGTAATCCCTTTGGACCGGTGAGACATCTTCACAGAAACTTCATCACGAAACTCCTCAGCAATAAGCGAGATTACCGGCATACCTGTCAACTCCTGAGCCGTGTACCCGAGTATTGAGGTTAAGGCAGGATTGACAAACCTGATAATACCGTCATATCCATACACGGCAATATAATCCGGAAGATTTTCAATGAGTCCGCGATTAAATGACTCACTCTCTGAAAGTGCCTCTTCAGCAATTTTCCGTACAGTAATGTCGCGGAGAACACCAACCATGATGGGATTGCCATGCTTGTCCAGCATGTAATGTTTATACACCTCTGCTCGATAGGTGGACCCGTCTTTTCTATAATATTCCAGTTCGTCGATATATTCCCGTTCGATATCCGGGCTTGTTAAAAATAATCTGGTCCGCTCAGTATGTAAGGGGAGATAATAGACCAGAGACTGAGGGGTCATCATCAAATCCCGTCGATGATGGAAGACTTCCTGGACGGCAAACCCGGTTAAACGGGTAATTGATGGGCTTACAAAGATGGGGATATCTTTTTTGAGATCCCACAAAAACAGAACATCCGGAGAATTTTCCGTAAAATACTGAAAGGTTTTTTCGATCTCCCGAAGTGCTGATTCAGTCTGTCTTCTCACCTCAATCTCTTTGTCCAGAAGAATCATCTTGTTGTGAATCTCAAGAGTCCTTGCTTCAACGGTTCTTTCAAGGTTCTGATAGAGTCTGGCATTTTCAGTCGAGATTGCCACCTGAGTTCCCAGTATTTTGAGTAGATCAAACCGCTCCCTGGTAAAGGCTCCTGAAGAGAGGTTATTTTCAAGGTATAGGATCCCGATTAAT
>JAZDKH010000214.1:0-2955 GCA_043803325.1 Methanobacteriota archaeon
TCTCGCATTCAACCCCGGGGACCCAAGTGTCCGCGGACGTGAGAAGGTTCTGAACGAGGGAGGCGTTGCAGGTCAGGAGAAGTCCATGCTTGCAATCGCAGAAGAATGTGGTATCAAGCGTCCAATCCTTGACACAGCAGCAACTCCTCTCGGCCTTGGATCCGGTGGTTCATTCCGTGAGATCCTTGCATGCAAGGCGATCCACGGTCTTCCAACCGGTGGTGCATACCACAACATGACCGTCTCCTGGACCTGGCTCAAGCGCTGGAGAAAGAGCGGCATTCTCGACCGTTACAAAGACGCAGGCGTCCTGCTCGAGCAGATGGGACACCACCACTTTGGCGGTGTTGAGGGTATACGCCAGGCAGCCTGGTCATCAGCAGACATCGGGTGCAACATTATGGCAGCAACTCTTGGTGCTGACCTTATCATGTTCGGCCCGATCGAGAACTGTGAATCAACTGCAACCGCAATGGCATTCACTGACATCGTCCTCGCTGAGACACTCCGTGAGCTCGGTGGCGATGTGAAGGCAGAAAAGCACCCAATCTTCAACCTGGTATAAACCAGTCTCTTTTTTTTCGCCCGTTGCCTCTGGCAGAATGAATCATTCGGTCATTCTTCTGCGTCTCAAACCGGATATCAAGTGTTCGACGAGTACGGTTTTTGGCGGATTTTCCCGATTTAGGAACCTTTATATCTGATTCCACATAATGATAACAGATGTATTCACGATTGTGAAGCAATATATTATTATCGCGTTGCAGGTAATTCTCAGTGAGAATCAATACCTGTCAGAAAAACGTGGTAGGTAATCATGGCACGAATTTATAGCGATATCACAAAAACGATCGGCAATACCCCTCTCATCAGGTTGAACCGTATCACAAAGGTGCTCCAGACACAGAAATTTCCCCCGACAATCCTGGTCAAACAGGAGTCACGCAATCCCCTGGGAAGCGTGAAAGACCGGATCGGGGTAGCACTTATCGAAGCAGCTGAACGTGAAGGGAAGATTAAACCCGGAACAACTATCATCGAACCGACGAGTGGCAATACCGGTGTCGGCCTGGCTTTTGTATGTGCTGCCAAAGGATACCGTCTGGTTCTGGTAATGCCTGAATCATTCAGTATCGAGCGGAGAAAACTCTTCAAAGCCCTCGGTGCAGAACTTATCCTCTCTTCTGCGGCAGAGGGAATTCCAGGCGCAGTCAACCTGGCTGAACAGATTCACCAGGAGCACCCGGAGAGTTACCTGGTTCCTCAACAGTTTAAAAATCTTGCAAATCCGGAGATTCACAGACGAACGACTGCTGAAGAGATCTGGAATGATACTGACGGACAGGTAGACATTTTCGTTGCCGGAGCCGGGACCGGTGGAACAATAACTGGTGTCGCACAAGTATTAAAACCCAGGAAACCTTCGTTCAAAACGATAGCAGTGGAGGCGGCGAGATCACCGGTCATTTCAGGAGGGAAAAAAGGACCTCATAAGATCCAGGGAATCAGCCCGGGTTTTATTCCTGATGTGCTCTTAACCGAACTCCTTGATGAAGTGATTCAGATCACCGATGAAGAAGCCTATGAATTTACCCGGAGGCTTGCAACAGAGGAAGGAATTCTCGCAGGTCCCTCTTCAGGGGCAGCAGTGGCAGCGGCACTGAAGGTCGCAAAACGTCCTGAAAATGCAGGAAAACTGATCGTAACGATTCTTCCGGATACGGGAGAACGGTATCTCTCAACCGACCTGTTCGAGGCACTAAACTGATGATAGGGAGACAGATCCGGGAGGACCTAAAGACAATTTTTGAGAAGGATCCTGCTGCAAGGAGTAGAATTGAGGTTCTCCTTTGCTATCCGGGTCTGCATGCTCTCATATTACATAGAGTCTCCCATCGATTATGGACATCGAATCACCGCTTTTCTGCCAGATTTCTCTCTCACATCACCCGGTTCCTTACCGGAGTAGAGATCCATCCGGGCGCTATAATAGGAAGCCGGGTAGTGATTGATCATGGGATGGGAGTCGTAATCGGGGAGACAGCAGAGATCGGCGACGATGTTCTCCTCTATATGGGAGTCGTTCTTGGCGGAACAACCATGACAAAGGGCAAACGTCATCCTACACTGGGAAATGGAGTTGTCGCAGGATCAGGAGCCACCATTCTCGGACCTATCACCATCGGTAAATATGCAAAGATCGGAGCCGGCTCTGTGGTCGTCAGAGATGTCCCACCCGGAGCAACGGTAGTTGGAGTTCCGGGGAGGATTGCCGGTCTTGAGAGACGCACAACCCAGGACGATATCAGGGATAATGCCATGCCGGATCCTACCCTCCGGGTGATCAGCCGCCTCCTTGAGAGGCAGAGTGCCCTTGAGGAACAGATCGGAAAATTAGAAAAAGATCTGGTATGTATCCGGGAACGAACTCCGGATACCCCAATCTCTGACAGGAAGGCTGAGATATGGGCTGCACTCAGGCAGGTTATTGATCCTGAGATCGGTCATAATATCGTTGATGTCGGTCTTATACGGTCTGTTGTTATCGAGGAAGAGTCAGTTGTCGTAGAGCTCGGATTAAATACAAAGTCATGCCCACTCCTGGAATACCTGGTGAATCAGGTAGAGAACCGGCTCAAACTCATTGGATGGATTACAAACGTTAAAGTCGATGTCGTCAATGATCCCTGGGAAGGCGACGTCTGCCAGGAATACGTTATTCAGAAGGCTTGAAGATCGGTATCACAAAATCATGGATATCATTGAATAAGATATTCAGCATTCGGTCTTCCTTGTTCAATCCCTAAAATTTATAAACCTATTTGTCTCAAATCTTTTACAACTGAATTCACCAGCAATAACGTAGCCTTTTGATTGCAATTATCCCACGTTATGATGACATTCCCTTAATTGACCCCATTTTCGGCAGAACCAGGTGCCCCGGAATTCTGGAAT
>JAZDKH010000215.1:0-2521 GCA_043803325.1 Methanobacteriota archaeon
AGACCGGTTGTCTTTCCCTTTTTGACCTTCTCAACTTCATGCTGCTGATGATTGCGACAATATGGGCAGTATGTCTTGAATTTTGATGGCATCTTCATAAAATGAGCCTCGTCTGGGTATAGAGAATACCTACATTATTAACCCGGATTTATATTTAAGACTATGTCGCGTTCAGCAAGAACTTCGGCATTTCTCCGGGGAAGAGTGATGATATCACCTGTAGCAAGGACATATGTCTTTCCGTCTACTCCCATAAACGGCTCCATATCTGCCCGGACCCTGACCAGTGAGTATGGGAATGGCTCATCTTCATCATCATCAGATGGAGTCCAGTTTTCTCCCAGATCCTGCGCGCTTTCATAGGTGCCCTCACTAAACACCGGTTCCTCTGTCCTGGGATTATCCTCGGTTAATGGTGAAGACCCCTGTGGATACTCTCCAGGGATTGGTGTTTCTCCATTCAGTGGGTTGGTAGGGTTCCCGGTGATTCGGTCAGGTATCTCGACTCTCACCAGGTTTTGACTTCTGGCGCTACCCACTCTCCATTCTATCAGAGCGACCCGACAGGCTCGGATTCCGTCCAGAATTCTGTTGAACATCTCAAGTTCAGCCGGGATAAGAGGTTTGAGTTCTTCCCGACCGATATAAGATCCATCTGCCTGACTTTGAGCAAGAGCTACTATTTTGTCTGATCTGAGGTGAAACAATTCTTCAGCTGTTGTCCTGATGCTGGCAACCTTCTCTATCAGAAGCCGCGCTTCATCTGAGAAGGGATCATCCATGATGATAACCTCCTGTTGCAGGGTTCTGACCAGTGTAGCGGTTGTCTGATAGAGGTCATGAGGTATCTGGATCAACGTTCCGCTATCTCGCTCTGAAAGGAGAATTCCTCTGAGATCTTCAAGATGCGTGGGGTTCACCCCCGGCAATCTCTGCCATACCCCGGCAGCAGAGAAAGAGAGCCACTGCTTCCGGGACCGATTGCTTACCTGAGTGGATCTGCCAGGTGTCTCCAAGAAGTGAGACGCAGTAATCCCGGGGTGCCTCTACCTGGACACCCCGGTCACCGAATGGGACAGCATCGATAAGAGGATCAAATTCTAAAAGTTCTTTTGTGCTCAGAGGGGTTACCCTGAAACCAGATTTGGCATGGAGTGAACCTGGCAGTCTGATAAGTCGCCTGGTATCAGTAGTCACCGGTTCATCAGCCTGAATACCTGCCTCCCGTATCTTTACATGAAGTGGGCTTTCTTTTTCGGTCGTGAGGATGGTCAGGATCTCGATAGTTGTAGGATCCCTGATGTTTACTGTCCGGGGGTCAGTTGTTATTTCGCGCAGAATTTCGGGTGCATTTTTTAAAAAACGGACTGCTCGAGTCTCTCCGATTCCCCGCAATTTACAGAGTGATGCCTTTGCTTCTGTTTGGGGCATCGTAGAAAGTTCGTTGAGGTAGGTGATCAAGGCTGAACGGTATCGCTGATGCCATCCGCGCTGACTGGGAAGATACCCACTCAGCATCTGACCTGGATTAATCCCTATCCCGCAGATATAATCTATCACCTCCCGTCGCTCCTGTGAATCATAGCCCCGTAGTGCGATCTCCTGAACATGAATGTGATATCCTCTACCCCCGGAGAAGACGAGTCTGACTGTCCGCATGTCTATCCCGAGTTCTTCGTCTAGTACATCGATCAGTTTTATGGTCTCAACTTTGATTCGTTCCAGCATCTCTTGATATGATCCTCTCAAAATATGATCGGCATCAAGATCAAATATCAGATCAGCGCCGAGCCACCCTTTGTCACCCATAGTAGAGGCCTGTGGGGTTCGATAATATGCAGTTGAATAATATGCATGAGCAGGGACAAGATTTTTAATATATTCCTGCATCTCTTCAGGAGATCCAAATCCGATATGCCTGCGCATTCTGATATCTTCAGGATAGTTCCCTTCAAAGAAAATGAACCCAAACTCTCGTTCGGCTGATGAAGATGGGGGGGTGAGATGTACCCTTTCGTAGTACTCAGTGAACCGTTGCCTGATAAATGTCAGGGTTGCTGATTTCATACCGCTGATATATCCCTGATCATATACGGGCCGGACCGTTCATAACCAAGACGGCGATAGTATGGACGTACCCCTATCCCGGCCATGATGGCGACTCGAGAAAATCCTGCTTCTCCTGCCTGTCGCTCTGCTTCTGCAAGGAGTTCTGACCCATATTTACGGTGTTGCCGGTCGTCACCAATACCGATCTGCCCGATGGGAACCACCATTCCATAGACGTGAAGCTCGCGGATGAACGCAGCCTCATTCGTTTCTGGTCTCCAGGTGGAGCCCGGAAACCGAAGTCTCACAAATCCTATGAGCGAGTCTCCCGATACAAAACTTATGAATCGCTCCTCTCCCCCGCAACACTTATACGGATACGTCTGAAGGGTTGGTGCATCATCAGATCGATGCCTTCCTATCTCCCTGCATCTGATGCATCTGCAGATGCCTCCTCTTTTTATCAGTCTGG
>JAZDKH010000216.1:0-2453 GCA_043803325.1 Methanobacteriota archaeon
GCACACGTTTGCCGGAACAATCCACGTTACCCGGCACTGCCTGATCGATGTCATCATTATGACAACCGCATAATCACTTACCGGAAAGAAAAGCCAGTCTTTGAAGGTTACAATGAAACCCGCAGCGTTGCCGAAAAAACCGGATCCCCGACAGCTGTTCCATACCGTTACTGAAGAAGAACTTTTTACCCTTCTCGCCAGCAGCCGGAACGGACTGACCACCCCGCAGGCAGAGTCAGCCCTTGCCCTCAATGGCCAAAACGATATCTCTCATCTCAAAAAATCTCCGGTGATCTTCCAGTACCTTGGCCAATTCAAAAACCTTCTCGTGATTATCCTGCTCATTGCAGCGGCGATATCCCTGTTCGTTGGAGAGATTATCAACGCAGCGATCATTTTCATCATTGTCCTTGCCAGCGTCACCTTAAACTTCTTCCAGGAATACAAGGCGGAAAATGCTGCGGACCTGCTGAAACAAAAACTGATATCGAAAGTTATTGTCCTCCGCGATGATGTACGGACGGAACTTCCCGTAACCACCTTAGTCCCCGGAGATATCGTCTTTCTCGCGGCCGGAGATCTCGTACCTGCGGATGCCCGTATCCTGAACGAACGGGATTTTTTTGTGAACCAGTCCGCCCTGACCGGAGAACCGTTCCCGGTCGGAAAGACCGCCGGAAAAGAAGAGCCGGAAAAACCCCTGGCAGAAGCCGGCAACTACATCTTCCTTGGCACCTCGGTTGTCAGCGGCACGGCTACCGCTCTCGTCACCCGTACCGGCATGGCAACCGAGTTTGGCCATGTAGCAAAAACCCTGGTTGCACGCCCTCCCGAGACCGAGTTCGAGCGGGGCTTAAAACAGTTCAGTTACTTAATGTCGAAGATCATCTTCTTCCTCGTCATCTTTGTCTTTTTCATCAACGCACTCTTCCGGCACGGTGTGCTTGAATCGCTCCTTTTTTCCGTCGCGCTTGCCGTGGGAATGACTCCTGAACTACTCCCGATGATCCTTTCTTTGAACTTGTCCAAGGGTTCGATTGCCATGGCAAAAAAGGGGGCAATTGTCCGGCATCCCGAATCGATCCAGAACTTTGGAAGCATGGACATTCTCTGTACAGACAAGACCGGTACCTTAACCGAGAACAAAATTACCCTTGTCCGGCACCTTGATACCGAAGGAAACGACAGTGAAAATGTCCTGCTTTACTCCTACATCAACAGTTACTTTGACGCTGGCTTAAAAAGTCCTCTTGACGAGGCGATACTCAGGTTCCGCCATCTCGATATCGATGCCTACACAAAGATTGATGAGATTCCCTTTGATTTCCAGCGCAAACGGATCTCGGTTATTGTCTCCCAGGGTTCCAGGCGCCTCCTTGTTGCGAAAGGTGCACCTGAAGAGGTGCTCCGGGCCTGTTCTTTCCAGGAGAGGAGGGGCGTCGTTGAACCTCTCACCGATGCGGCAAGAAAAAGCATCAATGCCATCTACGATGCCCAGAGTGAGCAGGGGTTCCGTACGCTTGCCGTCTGCTACCGGACAATTACGGCAGACCAGGTACAGTTCTCCCCGGCCGATGAGAATATGATGGTCCTTGCCGGGCTGGTCACGTTCATCGATCCACCCAAAGAAAGTGCCGGCGATTCTCTCCGGCTGCTGGCAGGGTCCGGCATCGAACTGAAGATCCTGACCGGGGATAACGAGAAGGTCACGAAAAAGACCTGCGAACTCATAGGTCTTGAGGTCAAAGGAGTCCTGAAAGGTTCCGAAGTCGAACTTATGGATGAAGGGGCGCTGTCACGCGTGGTTGAGGACGCAACCATCTTCTCCCGCATGACCCCGGTGCAGAAGAACCGGGTGATGATTGCCCTCAAACGTAATGGTCACGTGGTCGGGTTCATGGGCGACGGTATCAACGATGCACCGTCCATCCGTGAGGCCGATGTCGGGATCTCAGTGGAAAACGCGGTGGATATAGCCCGGGAATCCGCTGATATCATCCTTTTGAAAAACGATCTGCGGATCCTGAATGATGGTGTGCTCGAAGGCCGGCGGACATTCGGGAACACCATGAAATATATCCTGATGGGGACGAGCTCGAATTTCGGAAACATGTTCTCGGTCGCCGGCGCCTCACTCTTTTTGAAATTTTTACCCATGCTCCCCATCCAGATCCTCTTAAACAACCTCTTATACGATATTTCGGAATCAACGATTCCCACCGATAATGTTGATGAATCCTATATAAGGACCCCAAAGAAGTGGGACATTGAGTTCATTAAACGGTTCATCCTTTTCTTTGGGCCCATCAGTTCGCTCTTTGATTTTCTCACGTTCTTCATCCTGTTATTTATCTTCAGCGCCGATGCCTCGCTCTTCCAGACCGCATGGTTCATGGAGTCCATCTGCACCCAGACACTCGTTATATTTGTGATCCGGACCCGGGTCATGCCGT
>JAZDKH010000217.1:0-9236 GCA_043803325.1 Methanobacteriota archaeon
TTTGTTTTCCGAGCCAATTTTCATCAAAGGGGGCGGAGAACACCCCTGCAATGATCACATCAAAACCAGTATTAATCAGATCCCTGAGGTACTTCTCCTGATCACAAAGCCAGAGGGGGTTAAAGGACCAGAGGCCGAGACGGTTGCAGATCCGCTGGACTCTTGTAGCCTGATAGACTGATTGGATAGCCCCGGATACCACACCTTCAATCGCATACTGGCCGATAGCTGAACGAATTGCAGACTCGAGATCATCAAGTTCCACCTCTTCCTGACCTGCTGTCTGCCATTCGATGAGTGGTATACCTGCTGCTTCCGCTTGAAACCGGGTGAGTCCGATATTTGGGGTATGAAACATATAACTCTCTGTGTTGAGTGATTGAATAGTGACAAAACAGACAACTTCATCAGTTTGCATCGCTTTCCAGCAAGAATAAAGTGAATCTTTCCCGCCTGAGAGGAGGACCGCAAGTCTCATTGATATGCTCTTGAAATGTGTCGTTTTCTCCGTCCTATATCCGCTCTCCATTCTTCATGCAGTATCCCAAAAACCAGAACATCTTCATATGTTCCCTCTTTGAGAAGATGTTTTTTGAGGATCCCTTCCTGACGCATTCCGATTTTTTCAAGAACTCTCCCTGATGCCGGGTTCCTCATAAAGATTGTTGCGGTTACCCGGTTCATCAGCATCTCTTCAAATGTATATGCAACCGCTGCCTCTGCTGCTTCTGTAGCGTACCCACATCCCCAGAAAGGCACCCCTATCCAGTATCCTATCTCTGCCCGATTATGATCTTGATCTAACATCAGACCAACTGCTCCAATTAGCCATCCATCTTCTTTCCTGATGATAGCTAAGACTAATTGAATGCCTGAAGAGTACCACTCTTCATGGCAGGCAATCCAGGATTCAGCTAATCCGATTCCATAGGGGTGGGGGACCGTCAGACACCCGTGAGCGATTTTGTAATCTCCTGCAAGGTTTTTGACAACCATTGCCTCTTCAGGATGAAATTGGCGGAGAATTAACCTGTCCGAATTCAAGGTAGGATAATCCTTCATTGGGCTAGTCTCTGCATGACAAAAAATATATATCTATATTCGGCAGTCACTCCATAAATTTTGGGTCATTATGTAAACAGATTTGTGATTGCATGTAACATATTCTCAAATCCTGTTGAAATTAATACTGCCGGATCAATTCCAAGTATTGGGAATATGAAGATGAAGTATGCAAATGTTCCGATACTGCTTCCAACATTTGCAAGTGCAGCTACGAGTACAACCTTAAAGAGTGGTATCTGACGCATCTCAGAGAATGATTCAGCGGCAAAGATCTTCTTCACATCTGATGGCCTCGGTTTGCGAATTTTTGCTTCTACGATAGCAGAAAACCATCCTGCAGCAATCAAGGGGTGCAGTGCTGATATCGGTGAGATGAGAAAACCGGTGAGAGCAGAGAGCGGGTGTCCTCCTGCAAGAAGGGTACATACCATTGTTGGTACCCCATGAATTATCACCCAGTACAAAAGAGCGAGAAGCAGCACATCAGTTCCAACGCCTGAAAATAGAATGGCGATAATGATGATGGCAAAGACTGCTGTAACGGCTATAGCGAATATCTTTCCCCAGGGGTAGGTCTTTATCGCAGCTACCAGATCTGCCATCGGGGGGAGCGTCGTTGGATCACTTAGAAACCCTTCCATGCCTTTCCGGTGACCAGCACCAACAACTGCAAGAACTCGCTCGTGATTTTGTGCAAGTCTCAGCAGGTGATAGGACATATATGCGTCCCTTTCAGTTATCAGGGCATAGGCCCCCCGGGGAGAGAATTTGTGAAACTCGTCCATCGCTACGGTAACAAAGTCCGCTTTTTTCAACTCTTCGATATCTATCATCTCACTGGCATCTTCAGCAACCATGAGTGAACCAGCAAGAGCATAGAACATCTTCAGCTTCTCTACAATAGACATCGAGGCCCAGAACCGGTGAAGTGTCATACCAATATCCCGATCTATCAGAGCAAGTTCGATACCCTTCCCTTCTGTCTCAGTTATTGCTGCCTTCATCTCAGCGCCGGGTTCGACCCCGACATCCATTCCGATCTTCCTCTGAATATAGGCAAGCACCCATTGGATGAGAAGCTGATTGAAATTGTGTCCCTGAAGGATTGCATCAATATCCGGGTTCTGTTGTTGTTGTTTCAGGCCGTTATATCGCCCTTGATCGAGTTCTATTGCGACAACATCCGGAGTCCATTCGTCAATCGCTTCTATTACTTCATCAACGCTCTTCTGCGAGACATGTGCTGTCCCGATAATTCGTATCTCACCCATGTATTATCCTCATACCTTCTCCATCTATAACAACGAACTGACCTGCGGGAATTTTCACGCTGCCGATTACTTTAACAATACGTTCTTCTTCTTCTTCTTCTGCTTTCTGGCGATCTAACAGGTCTGTAACCAACTGACGTACCTGAGTTAACTCTGCAGATTGAGACTGTCCCAGCCTCACGCCATTACAAGATGATATGGCAATACTGCCGTTTTCCAGCATGAATGGGTATGTACGGCATATCCACGGCCGTACATCATAAATGGAGCAACACCCATCTTTGAAGAATCTGCATCGTCCCTCCTCCCTGCGTATAGCCCAGGCAAGGGTATACTCCTTGTCATCTTCCCTGATTGTGTCTGGGTAAGGCTCTGCTACTTCATCGAAGGTGAGGCCAGTTTTGACCATTATTGGCCTCACTTCACCAGGACCCACCATTACCACATTGGATCCTGGTTCAGTCTCTCTGCAACAGGTTCCACATCTCTTACAGGTAAATGCTATTTTCTCGATATCTGAGCATAATGCCTGGAAATCTGGATTAATGCTCATTTCTGACAGATTATGTTAAAATTCTCAAAGATTCGGGACCCTTCGAATGTATGACTCACCTCAGGGTGCCATTGGAGACCGAATAATTCCCGTGTAGGATGACGGATCGCTTCGTTACCACAGATTGAAGAAGTTGCGAGCCTGATAAACCCGGGGGGAAGGGTAGTAACTTCATCAGCATGGGATGCCCAAACCTGCATCTTATTTGGGTATCCTTTCAGAATTGAATTCTCTTCTACTACCGATATCTCAACTGCTCCGTACCCTCCCATCTGACCGGGGTTCACCTCACCATCGAAAGCGGTGGCGATGATATGGAGACCAAGACAAATTCCTAGTACTGGTAGATTGAGGTCGAGGTATTCTGCACATCTGCCTGCACGGGTGAGATCAGGCCCTCCACCGAGTATAATCCCCCGGCATCCATCTTCCACATCCTCCGGCAACGTAGTATTCGCGATTAATTTTTCCTCAATATCGAGATCCCGAAGAGCTCGTGAGATCAGATGGTTGAACTGACCATGATTATTGACCACAAAGATGGGAAGCATCTCCCTCTATTGTTTGTGCCAGAACTACAAAGGTTTTGAGGGACAGTATGATGTTACAAATCTAAGGATGGCATCTTTGATCTCAGGGAGTTCATAGCCCATACGATGAGCGAGAAATATCGCCCCTCCTGCTCCCATCCCTTCCTTGACCTCTCCAATACAATATCTAACGAGGCCGGAATGAGCGAGAGATCCAAAATCAGGGTCCACTACCGTAAGAGAAACTCCTATCTGCTCTGCAATTTCAGAGCAATTGGCAGATACATCATTACGTACATAGACCGTTGTGATCACATCAGGTGGCTGCATTGACAGCCCTTTTGCTACGGCTGCAACGGCAAGCATCTGAGTTCCTCCAGCCAGGTATATTTTCCCGGTATAAGTACTGATAATTCCGCTCGCCACCGCCATCATGGGATCACCAGTCTCTCTTATGACAGAAAGCGGGTCAAGGATGCCTTTGTCTGATATTCGGCTCGATACCGAGGCATAGATCTCTTCTTTTAATTGGGACGGGCTCGATACTGCTGCACTGCTGACATGTGCATCATATCCAAGAGTGCGAAGAACACAGAGCGCAGTGGTTGTTCCTCCCGGAACACACTCTCCGATTACAAGTGTATCGTAGGTTCCTGAGAAGAACCTGCCAGCCCAACGACCCCAATGATAGAGTGTTTCAGCATCAGGGACCGAAGGCCCGTCTCGGGGATCTCCTCCAGGACAGGTATTCAGATCGAGGCAGGGCACTATTGGCTCATGGACAAGTCCAGCATTGATTAAGAGTAATGGAAAACCTGCCAGTTCTGTCATGGATCTGGTTATTGAAGCAGGGGTAGGGCACCCGCTCTGGGTGTTCGGGGTCGCATCACAACTGGTTATCCTTCCCTGCATGATCAATTCTGCGTCAAGGTTTGGAACCATCAGTGATCCCAGGGGATTCGGGCCTGCCCCCGAAAGACCTGGAACTGTAGAAAGGAGGGTGTTTGAAAGGATGCCACAAAAAAGGGGTGATTTTGGAAGGTGAGTATGCTCTTTTGAGAGAAGGGTCATACTCACCCGTATGAATCTTCCCAGCATGAATCTTCCTCAGATCAGGTGCAGTGTGATCTACCGGGCATGGGTCTTTTCAGGTACTTCTATGTCCTACGTGATTGATAGTACACTCATTCATGTCAGTATTGCAGCCGGTTATTGCTCTGCTCCAATTTACTACAATTATTCCTCTAGGTCAGACTGCTCCGTTTGAGTTATTTGCTAAACGATGCTGGCTCTATCCCTGTGCAGGCTACATAACTGGGGGGGTAGCAGGAGTCGTTCTCTTTCTCCTTCCTGCCCCTCCCATGGTTTCCGCGGCACTTGGGATCGCTCTCGTCTTCTTTATCACTGGATGCAATCATCTGGATGGGCTACTGGATCTTGGTGATGGGTTGATGGTCCATGGGAGCAGGAGTGATAGAATTCGTGCATTAACAGACCGGACTATCGGTACCGGCGGAATAGCAATGGGAATCACCGTTACGCTGCTTGCCTGGAGTTCGCTTTCCACTGTTCCATTCGCCTGGGCTGCAATAATCACTGCAGAGGTTGCAGGAAAGTATACCATGGCAATTATGACCATTTTTGGCCGTCCCTTTCATGATGGTCTCCATGCTACTCTTCATCGGCAGACACGGCCCTGGTTTATTCTTCCAGCTACCCTCCTGCTTATCCCGTTGTTTGTACTGCCGATACCGGTATTTTCTCTGCTAATCTCGGTAATACTTATGCTCGGGGTGCCTGTTGCACTGATCTATATAGCATCGCGTTTATTTGGAGGGGTGAACGGCGATATTACCGGGGCAGCAGGTGAGATTTCAAGGGCTGGCGTACTTGTTGTAATAGCTTGCACTGCTTCACTGCCTGAAATATCAGGATTCTTCAATAATTACCTGATCAGTTTTTAGTTCTGAACCGGGGGGTGTATCCAACACCGGCTTCATCATCGCAGGCAATCTCGGTTCCATCGCGCACAAGGGTATTGAATTGTAATGCAGCTTCCATCAGTGCTTCAGGTGGCATGGCCCCGGTCCTGATTTGGCTAGATATGGTATCATAGGGGGAGGGCATAATGCGCGCACCGACCTTGACTCCTTTACAATGGATGCAAAAGGCACATTTTGTATGTACTGCGAGTTTTCCAGCAGCGCACTCTACCTGGACTTTAATGGTCTCGGTATCACGGAGAATCAGGAGGGATTTCATTATAATTGATAGTTATCCTTCTATTCACTATATATCTGTTCGTGTTTCGGGCTTCAATTTTCAATCGCTCTGCATGCAGGCGAATCATGGCATATGAAAACTATTAAAAGGAGCTTCTGTCAAATATGTAATACTCGCATAAATGGACTGTCTAGGCAGATCTGATATTTGCGGAGGTATTGGAGGATTATATTCTATGGCAGCTGAGAAGCCCCACATTAACCTCGCGGTCATTGGACACATTGACCATGGAAAGTCTACGACAGTTGGCCGTCTGATGTATGAGGCAGGCGCTGTCCCGGCACATATCATCGAACAGTACAAGAAAGAAGCAGAATCGAAGGGTAAGGGTTCCTTCGCATTTGCATGGGTCATGGACAACCTCAAAGAGGAACGTGAGCGTGGTATCACTATTGATATCGCTCATAAGAGGTTCGACACCGCAAAGTACTACTTCACCGTCGTGGACTGTCCCGGACACCGAGATTTCGTAAAGAACATGATCACCGGTGCATCACAGGCAGATGCAGCAATTATTATTGTTGCCGCTCCTGATGGTGTCATGGAGCAGACCAAGGAGCACGTCTTCCTCGCTAAGACTCTTGGTATCAAGCAGCTCATCATCGGTATCAACAAGATGGATACAGCCAAGTACGACGAGGCACGGTACAACGAGGTTAAGACTGACGTAGGTAACCTTCTGAAAATGGTTGGTACGAACCCTGACTCAGTCAAGTTCATCCCAATCAGTGCATTCGAAGGTGACAATATCACCAAGGTCAGCACTAATATGCCCTGGTATAAGGGTAAGGCTCTGTTTGCACTCCTTGACGAGCTTGAAGTACCAGACAAACCAACCGAGAAACCACTTCGGATACCGATTCAGGATGCATATTCTATCTCTGGTATCGGAACCGTTCCGGTAGGACGTGTTGAGACTGGTATCCTTAAGAAGGGAATGAATGTTGTCTTTATGCCTGCAAACAAGGGTGGGGAATGCAAATCCATCGAGATGCACCATGAAGAACAGCCACAGGCACTCCCTGGTGATAACATTGGATTCAACGTCCGTGGTATTGGAAAAGACGATGTTCGTCGTGGTGATGTATGTGGTGCAGCAGATTATCCGCCAGCAGTTGCAGACGAATTTTCTGCACAGATTGTGGTTCTTCAGCACCCGAGTGCAATCACTGCAGGGTACACACCGGTCTTCCACTGTCACACTGCACAGGTTGCATGCACATTCATTGAGCTCGTAAAGAAGCTTGACCCACGGACTGGTCAGACCTCTGAAGAGAATCCTACCTTCCTTAAGGCAGGAGATGCAGCAGTTATCAAGTGCAAACCAACAAAGCCTTTCTGCGTTGAGAGCGCAAAGGAATTCCCCCAGCTTGGTCGCTTTGCAATACGTGACATGGGTCAGACCATTGCCGCCGGTATGTGCATTGATGTAGTTAAGAAGCAGTTCCGCTAACCCCACAATTTTTTAGGGTATGATAAATTATGCAGAAAGCCCGTATCCGGCTCACCGGTACTGATTATGCGAAAGTAGAAGAGGTCTGTAACAAGATCCGAGAGATCGCAGAACGCACAGGCGTCAATTTCGCTGGTCCGATTCCGCTCCCAACCCGTAAACTCGTAGTTCCTATTCGGAAGAGTCCTGATGGCGAAGGAACGGCAACCTGGGATCGCTGGCAGATGCGAGTACACAAGCGTCTCATCGATATTGATGCGGATGAACGTGCACTACGTCAGCTGATGCGGACACAGGTTCCAAAGGGTATCGGTATCGAGATAGTACTCGAAAGCTGAGTTCGGTGGCGGCATTCACGTGCCAAGCGCACGTATTTTCCAATATCTATCCCACACCTCCGCATGGCGGATCTAGTTTCATCTTTTTTAACCATATTTACTATTCAGGAACAGTATTTGTTTCGCGCGAGAATTACTGATTTTCACCTTTCCTGAAATTTTAGTAATGATACGTTTTTCCGGTTTTCTAATTACGCTGTATGTTTCATCAATGAGGTGACTTTTTTGCGATGAAACAGAGAATTATCTAGTAGATATGAGTATATGTGGGTTGAAAGGCCGGCTGTCACTATCAACAAGTAATATCTTTATTCTTATCATTCTTGTCGGTTTGATTGTCAGGATTGTAGTTCCCGAATTAAAACTCCTTCACCACGATGAAGCAATTCACGCCTGGTTTTCATATGAATTGATTACAAAGGGGAATTATCTGTATGATCCAGTATATCATGGTCCTTTGCTGTACTATCTGACCGGGGCTGCCTTCCTCTTTTTTAAAGATTCTGACATGGTGGCACGGTTGCTCCCTGCTATCTTCGGAGCTGCGATTATACCCCTCTTCTGGGTTCTGTACCGGGAGGGATGGCTCACAAAAAATCATGCTATCATTGCAGCTGTTTTTTTTGCTATATCTCCATCGATGGTATATTTTTCCCGGTTTCTTCGTCATGATATCTTTCAGTTATTCTTTACTGTTCTGCTCTTTGTTTGTCTCCTGATTTATTTTGATAATGGCAGGTGGCAATATGCTATTGGCTGCGCTGTGAGTGCAGCCTGTGGTCTCTGTCTGAAAGAGGATATGCCTTTCACTCTGCTTATTTTTGGGTCGTTCTTCCTCTTCATGATACTAGCCGGTAGGCTTGCGCTTCCCCGGACCTGGAGACGCGATCTCATTGCCGGATTATTCGTTATGGTTGGGATAGGGATGGTCTGTTATACCACATTCTTTATTCACCCGGAGATGTTTCTGCAAGCACCGTTTAAAGCGATAGAACACTGGATGGGAATTAGTGGGCAATGCCGGTTGTGTGGCGGGCCATACTGGTATCTTCTCATTCTTGCGCTGTATGAGTTACCGATATTTCTCCTCGCTCTCATTGCGACATGGCAGTATGGGATCCGTGAAAAAGGCTTTTCCCAGGTGAAATCTGGTATTCTTGCGTACTTGAAGAACTTTCAAAATAGAACCGGGATTATCAGTTCATATCAGGGGATTCCCGACCGTTCCCGTTTCATTGCTTTATTTGCTCTTTATTGGATGATTCTCTCGATGATTTTTTATGCATATGTTGGAGAGAAGGTTCCCTGGCTTATCATCCATCAACTTTTCCCGATGATTTTGCTTGCATCATATCACATATCCGGGAAGAAAATAATGCTCGCAGCAATCGCCTGCGTATATCTCTTTGTCATGATGGCTCATGTCTGCTATACTCCTGCAGATATTAATGAGCCAATTGTTCAGGTGCAGAATAGTGAAGATATGCGTGAGGTGATGAGTATGATAGATTCTTCAGGTTCTGTGGTTGTGGCAACTGAATCATACTGGCCTCTCCCCTGGTATTTCCGTGGTGATCGATGGAACAAGATCTCATTTTATGGGAACAAAGTGGATCCCTCGACGTTCAAATCTCAGGATCCTGACATGGTTATAACTCATGATACTGATAGTTATGATTCATTACCTGGGTACGAAAAAAGGAGATATAAACTCAGTTACTGGTTTTCATGGTATGATAATCA
>JAZDKH010000218.1:0-5665 GCA_043803325.1 Methanobacteriota archaeon
TGACAAGATTTCAAATCCAGTGGGAGGAAGTATTCTCCCGAAAATCTCCTCGTTTCAGCGCGAGTTCATCAGGTACTTCGGGATATCGGTATTGATCTTCATTGTCGGAACTGCAGGGGGATATCTCACTTCCCAGGCTGATCCAGCGTTTGGCCAGTCATTGGTCACACTTTTTAAGGATATGATCACGAACGAGATCATGTCTAATGAACCCCCCCTACTTGCGTTTCAGCTCTTTCTGAATAATCTTGAAGCATGTGTCCTCCTCTTTATCGGAGGTGCTGCTTTTGGTGCTATTACTTTGTTTGTTCTCTCGTTTAACGGCATTATTATCGGAGGCATATTGGAGGTTGTGGGTGCAAAAACTGGTAAACTCGTGATGCTTGCAGCGATAGTCCCTCATGGGATATTTGAGTTGCCTGCGGTTCTTGTATCTGCCTCTCTTGGTCTTATACTCGGACGAGCGGTGATGCTTGAACTTATCGGAAATGGAGATGCATCAGCTCAGGCCTTTGTTCTTGGAAAGTTATTTGTCAGGTACGTCATCCCGTTCATCGCATTTGCAGCGTGTATAGAGGCATTTATCACGCCTGTAGTCTTACAACTAGTAGCATAGGAGCAGTCTAATGGAAGAGCAAGAGGCAACTCTCCCGCCAAAAGCGGAATTTTCTGAGTGGTACAATGATATCCTCTGGCGTGCGGAGATTATGGATGTACGCTACCCGGTAAAAGGTTTATATGTCTGGTACCCGTTTGGGTTTGGGATCCGAAAACGGGTATACGGGGTACTTCGTGATCTCCTCGACCGTGACCATGAGGAGGCGCTCTTTCCACTGCTCATCCCTGAGAATGAGTTCATGAAAGAGGCTGAACACATTAAAGGGTTTGAGGAAGAGGTGTACTGGGTGACTCATGGGGGCACCAGCCCGCTTGATGTGAAACTTGCACTCAGGCCAACGAGTGAGACTGCCATCTATCCGATGTATGCTCTCTGGGTTCGGTCCCACGCGGATCTGCCGATAAAGATCTACCAGATTGTGAACACGTTCAGGTATGAGACAAAGCACACCCGGCCATTGATACGGCTCCGGGAGATCACATCCTTTAAAGAAGCACATACCGTCCATGCAACCTGGGAAGATGCGGAAAAGACGGTTGAAGAAGCTATTGCACTGTATCGGGAGTTCTATGATAGGATGTGTGTCCCGATTCTCATATCAAAGAGACCTGAATGGGATAAGTTCCCAGGGGCCGATTATACGATTGCAGTCGATACCATAATGCCAGACGGAAGGACTCTGCAGATCGGTACGGTTCATCATCTGGGTGATCATTTCTCAAAGACCTTCTCAATCTGTTATGAGGATCTCTCTGGTCAGCAGCAGTTCTGTTATCAGACCTGCTATGGTATATCTGAACGGTCGATAGCAGCCCTCATCAGTCTGCATGGTGATGATCGCGGGCTTGCTCTTCCACCTGAAGTAGCACCGGTCCAAGTGGTCATCGTACCGGTGATCATGAAAAAACGTCAGGATGAGGTTGTTGCCGCGGCAGCAGCACTCAAACAGGAGCTGGAAACTGCCGGGTATCGGGTGAAGGTTGACAGTCGCGATATGCGGCCCGGAGCCAAATATTATTACTGGGAACTGAAAGGGGTTCCACTCCGAATTGAGGTGGGACCTCGGGATCTTGATGCAGGGGTCGTGACTGCAGTGACCCGGTTTGGTGAGAAATCACAGATCTCGCGGAGTGATCTCATCTCTGGTATCCAGGCTAAGATGAGAGATATGAGCCAGGAGATGATACTACGGGCTACCCAGCATGTGAAAGATCATCTCTTCCCGGTAAAAGATGTGGCTGGGCTCAAAGATGCCGTCACCTCCGGGGTCGCAACGGTACACTGGTGTGGAGATCGGGCGTGTGCTGACCGTCTCGAAGAGGAGACTGATGCAAGTGTGCTCGGGACTGAGGTCAGATCAGATCTCATCGAGAAGGGAGAGGGTTCATGTGTGATCTGCGGGAAATCAGGTTCGGTCATGACCCTTGTTGGCAGGAGTTATTAATCGTCAAATAAGCAAAACTGCAAGCGTGCAGACGGTTTGCAGATTCAAAACCCTTTTTTTACATTCCCCAGATAGTGACCGGACAATGAATCGGTCTGTCCGGAGTGCCTGTATAGATTTCATCTCTGGCAAAGATCTTTTCCTCCCAGGGTGTATCCGGTGTCCGATCGATGATAACAAGATGAGATTCATCAGCATCGCAATGGTCGCGGTACCGGCATGTCTGGGCGATTCCGTCTCTGATGGTAATCTCCCGTGAACGGTGCATGATCTTGATCTCGATGATAACCCGTTGCAGCTGACCAGTTCCATATGGCCAGATTATCAGAAGGTCAGTTCGCCCTCTTCCAAGACCATATTCACGTTCAATCTTCCCACCACCATTGACGATTCGTTGAAGAAATGCTTGAAGAAGGAGGTGTGGACCCGCTTCACGATACTGCGCTATCTCCAGCCAGCTTCCTGAGTTCTCCCGGTAGAACTGCTGAAATGCAGCGAGTAACTGGTTCATGTCAAGCAGCCCATTCCTGTCAATAAACCATGAACTCTGAACGGTAATTCCTGCCTGGGTACTCCAGGTGAGTTCACGGGGAATGACCTCCTGGTATATTGGATTTGCAATATGAACAGATCCATTTGATTCCTGTGATATTAGGCCGAGATCAAGGACATATTCGAGATCATCACGTCTGAACTCCTGTTCAAAGATCTCCCCGATGAGCATCGGTTCAATGACTCGGCGTACCCGTTCTTCCCTGAGTTTATCGGTGAGTTGATCGAGATGAGTCTCCTGTCGTGCAATGAGACGATCTTTCGCGATGATTACCATCTCTCTCGTGATTGGAACGGTTCTCACTCTGCCCTCTTCCATTTTAAAACAGACTTCGTATGCAAGGGCATTGACCAGCCATGGTTGCCCTGCTGAATAGTACCATATCAATTTTAATGCGGCGGATTCAAAAATCTGGCCTGTTTCTGTGGTATGCTGTAAGCAGAGTCCGGTGGTCTCTGATTCAGTGAAGTTCCCGAGCCTGAGCGATTCTGCCTTTATATTAAATGCACTCCCACCGGTGATGATACTCTTCTCCCGATCTGAGTGTATCCGATAGTCACGGATATCCCGAACACCGCAGAGAACAATTGATTGGGGGAAGAGGATAGGGCGTTTATCATAGGATTTCCTGATTTGTCTGAGGGTGGAAATGAGTGTATCACCGACGAGAGCGTCAATTTCGTCTACAAGAAGGACGATTGGTTTTCCGGCTGATGATGACAGACGACTGAGCACGACACTCAGGGCACTAAATTCGCTATATTGTTCCCATAATCCGTTGAGGAGATCCTTTGGATCCGGAATGATTTTGTCATCTTTGCAGCGATCATAGATCTCATCAATAATGGCATGTATGCCTCCGGCGACATTTTCTCTGGCTGCCTGTGCTGATTCAATATTGATATACAAGCAGGTATATGCCCCGGAAGTATTCAGGTATTCCATCAGGGCCTTCATACACGTGGTCTTTCCGGTCTGACGGGGAGCATGGAGGATAAAATATTTTTTCTGGTCAATAAGAGATAGTATCTCATCAAGATCAAACCGGTGTAACGGAGAGAGGCAATAATGATCCTCAGGATTGACCGGTCCGGCAGTGTTGAAAAATTTCATCGATATTAATAGATGGATGAGCGATTCGATAACTCTTTCTCTCAATTTTTTCCCGTTCCCGGTTATATAATTCTCGTGTTCTCGCTGTTGGTATCCATATGTATAAGTGATGTTCATTAGAAATGATCAATGAATTTTCATATGTCTAATTTTTTCCCTGCTGCCCTCACCATAGCTGGCTCTGACCCATCAGGTGGCGCTGGTATCCAGGTAGATCTGAAGACCTTTGGTGCAACTCAGGTATGGGGGATGGCGGTCATCACTGCCCTGACTGCACAGAATGCAAGTCGGGTGAGCGGGGTCTGGGCTATGGACCCTCTTGTCGTAGGTGAGCAGATTCAGACTCTGCTTGAGGATGTATCTCCTGGAGCGGTAAAGACGGGTATGCTCGCGACTGCCGGAATAATTCAGGCCGTGGTTGCGACCCTTCCTGCAGAGATTCCGTTGATTGTTGATCCGGTGATGATATCAACATCCGGCCATCGTTTGCTGGATGCATCAGCGATCAACGCAGTGCGAGAGATTCTGGTACCTCGTGCAGCACTCGTCACCCCGAATATTCCTGAAGCTGAAGTGTTGGCTGGAATGGAGATACGGGATGAAGTTGGTATGGAGGAGGCAGGTCATCGAATTCTTGATCTTGGTGCCATGGCGGTAATGGTGAAAGGAGGTCATGGGAGCGGTGTTGATTCTGTGGACCTGCTGATTACGCGGGGTGGGATCATTCGTCTCGGTTCTGTTCGGTTTCCCTATCAGGTGCATGGGTCAGGGTGTTGTTTCTCGGCTGCAGTGACCGGGTATCTTGCAAGTGGTTACCCCATTGAAGAGGCGTGCAGGAGAGCTAAAAATCTTGTCAGTGAGGCGATTAAACATGCCGTGTCCGGGTGTTCGGGGACGAGGATGGTGAATCCGGGTAGTATAGGTATTTAATGCTGTGGAGGTCTGTCAAAACCGTGATTATATTAAACATACCCCGGGTAATATCTGGGAAATTATTGAATCAGGAGTCATACAGAATTTCGAATTCACGTATGAATTATGCTGGAAATTTGTGGGTTCGGTGGACCTCTCTGAACGTTTCTCCTGAAGGTGCATCCCCATGAACAAAACGCGATATTTTTAGAACCGCTGCACGATACGGGTTGATACAGGACCCAAAAAAGTGGTTTACGTATGCAGAAGCGAGAAATGAGACTTTTCATACGTATAATCGTGAAAAGGCTGTACGGGTTCTTACCCTGGTACCGTTATTTCTTGAGGATGCACATTGGTTCTTCTCATCGATTGAGAGGCTGAATGATTGATCTTGATGATGAAGATTATTGCGAGCTCCTTACCATCCTCAAGAGGCATCTGAAAAATTGCAGGCTCTATGCATTTGGGTCACGGGTTACCGGAAATAATCAGAGGTTTTCAGATGTTGATCTGTGTATCATGGATGATGATCCGATTCCCTTAGGTGTTCTTGATGATCTCAGGGAAGCCTTGTCTGAGTCATCCCTCCCGGTATCTGTAGATATTATGGATATTCATGCTATTTCTGAAGAGTTTAAAGAAGTAATCGAGAGAGCTGATAAAATACTGATGCCAATCCATGAGTAAAGACAGTTTGATCAGCACCAATTTTTCAATACCTAAGGCATAAGATGTATCAGGATATTCTTCCATACATATATGAATGAATCCGGCATCAAAACCATCTTCTTCCCCTCCTCAATCATTTGACGATACTCAACCCCTCACATTTGAAAAAGTCTGGCTGATGTTTCAGGAGACTGATCGCAAATTTCAGGAGACCCAGGCAGCACTCGCTGAGCAGACAAAGGAGACTGACCGCAAATTTCAGGAAACACAGACAGCACTCGCTGAGCAGACAAAGGAGACTGACCGCAAATTTCAGGAGACCCAGAATCAAATACGGGAAACGTCACGAGAA
>JAZDKH010000219.1:0-5086 GCA_043803325.1 Methanobacteriota archaeon
CTCTGTAGCGCAGGATATTTCGAAGCATTAATGAAAATGATTAAAGAGACGAATCTGAATGAATTTTCAGAGCTCTATGAATCGATTGTTGGTAAAGGAGCATTAACAATTTTTGTTTCAGATAGTAAAACTCCAAATCAATTAACACAAGAAGTTGTGAGAAGAATTAAAACTGACCGAAATTATGGAGGGGCAGGTATTATTCAAATACATGGAATTGGTAGGAATAATATTGATACAATAAAAATCTCGTTAGATGATATTCAAGACGCCGTTTCCAATTTGGATATCAACACTTCTCTTAAAAATCGCGTTATGGTTGTAACAATAAAATTTTGAGAAATATTCTATCTTTTCACTCCTATGGTTCAAACAGAATGAGATGATTGGATGAGCTCATAACATCGTATACTATGAAAGATTATGCTGCATTGATGTCTCTCTAATCTCCTCACCCCGAACCTTTTACACAGAAGCACGAAAAGGCCAAATCCCTTTTGAGTTGATACATTTTCAGATAATTTCTCTAAACGCAGCGCCGGCCCACTGTGACGACCTAATGGGAAGGACGCGATCTCTTTTAATGTTGGTAATCCCTTCACCTTAAAAATGATCGATTTTAGCACCTGAATGCGGTGAACGTATGGGAACGCAAGAAGAGATAGCAAGCAAGGTAAAAGAATGCGGGGTTTTCTGCGTGTTGATAATTGCCGAAGGCTTTTAAAAAACGTTTAGACGCTAAGGGGGAGATTTGAACTCCCGAGAGGCAAGCCTCACAAGATTTCCAATCTTGCGCCTTCCCAGACTAGACTACCTCAGCAAAAGAATTGCCTTATCCTATTAGCTCTTGCGCCTTTAAGCATTTTCGGTCTCACCTGGTAGTGGATGCCCTTTCCAGATGGCTGGGTAGGCATCTGTTTCAGGGAAGATCATCCGTGGTGCTACCGCGAGTCCTTTATCTCCGGGAATTATACGAGAAGAACTCATAAGCGCTTCTCCGAGCCCGATGAGATCTCCTGCCTCTGTGAACATAGCAACCGTATCCTCCATCTGGAACGGATCAAAACGAACGATTCCCCTGGCTGAAAGCCGGGCTCCATGACATATCGCGCCTGCAGCAGATTCTTTGATGATAACCTTCGCGAGACCTGATATAGAGGTCTCCATAGGGAGGATCATGTGAGAGAGGGCTTCCTCATTACCTGTTTTTGCATCTTCTATCGCATCTCTGACCTCGTGCAGGGTGTAGATCTGATCTTCACGAAACTCAGAAGATCTACTTCTGCGTAACTCCTGCATATGCGCCCCAACTCCGAGAGCCAACCCGATATGATGGCAGAGAGATCTGATGTAAGTTCCTGAGTCACACCGGACGCGGAGAAGAACGAACCTGTTGTCACGACTCAGCAGTTCAAGTTCAAGAATTTCCCTGATCCGAAGGGCCCGCTTCACGGCACTCCTTCGGGGGGGTCGCTGATAGATCTTCCCGGTGAACTGGTGGATCATCGATTCAAGGTTCTGATCGCTGACATCACCCTGGAGTCGCATCAGGCAAATGTACTCTTTCTCATCAAGGTGCAGGATTGAGGTGAGGCGAACGGCTTTTCCGAGGAGGATAACGAGCACTCCTGAAACCTGGGGGTCAAGTGTTCCGGTATGCCCTACCTGAGTCACCCCCGTCATCTCTCTAACCCATGCTGCTACCTGGTGGCTGCTTGGTCCCCGGGGTTTGTCGATAAGGAGGATACCTCCTCCACTTCGGAGATTGATTATTGGTTGATTCCTCGTGGATTCTTCGGCGGGATATGATGGTTCTATGGTCATATTAGGGGTTCATCATGAGGTAGATATTCAATTCATCAAGCGTGCCTTCAAGTGAGCCATCTCCGGAAACATCCGGAGTGAGTCCTGCTGCATCCATGGTTGCAGCAGTAACGTCACCGATTGCAATAAAAATAAGATCCTCTCGTCTGCGCCAGATTGCTGTTTTGAATGAGAGTGCGCTGGTGAAGAGTATTGCTTCCGCTTCCCGGAGATCGAGTTCCTCATATGTTGGAATTAATTCATAAATATTGAATTCAACTGGTGTTCCACCAGCCTCTGTTATCGCTGCAAGGAGATCCGGGTTTGGAGCGTCAGATCTGGGAATCCCTATGGATTTCCCTACTATCCACTCTCCAAGGTAGGGGACGAACGCACGGGAGTAGAATTCATGTAATACTTCGCAGGGGACGCCGGATTCCCTAAGTGCTTTCGCTGTCTGAGGCCCAATCGCTACAACACGTGGAAGAGGGCACCTGCCAAGAAGTGGTCCAAGTTTATGCGCCGGGAGAGCACTGGTGAAAAAGATGCAGTCAAACTTTTCTTCTTTTACCTGTTCGATAAAGATGTCTATCTGGTCCTGATCCATCTCACTATACATCGGGGTGACTGGATAGCAGTCATGCCCACGACGTTGGCACCTCTGCTGATCGTCCCGTTCCTTCCCCCGTAGCCTGGTTATTGCGATCTTCATACCCTCCTCTGACCTCCGGTCTGCAGACCAAATATGCGGTTATTTTATGCTCTCTATGCACTTAACCCCGTGGCCATCTCAGGGATTTAAAATATTTATGCTTACAACAATTCTTATACGTAAATCCAGGTTATTTTCATGATTCCACTCATCCTTGGGGCATTAGCCGGTCTTTTTTGCGGGGTAATCAGCGGGCTTATACCTGGCATCCATTCTAATACGATGGCTGGGATAATGCTTGGATTCTCTCCTGCCCTGTTGTCAGTCTTTGGACCGGAAGGGCTGGCTGCAGCGTTTGTCTCCCTGCTCATCAGCCATTCATTTCTGGAAATTCTTCCTTCAACCTTCTTTGGCATTCCTGATGCCGGGACTGCGCTTTCTGTCCTCCCTGCCCATGCTCTCACTCTGGAGGGAAAAGGACAGGAAGCGGTTCGTCTTTCCTCGATTGGTGGTATATATGGGGTTATTATTGGGCTACCTGTTTCCATTCTTGCCTATCTCCTCCTGACTCCGTTTCAGGGATATATCGACTGGATGACTGGTTGTCTCCTCGTCTTCATGATGGGGCTGGTAATTATCAGTGAGGATTCACCGGTATGGGCACTCGTTATCTTTGGGTGTGCAGGAATTCTGGGTCTCTTTTCATTCAGATTTGAATACCTCACGTGGTCAGTAGTGGGGGAGAGTAGTATTCTCATGCCACTTCTCACCGGACTCTTTGGTCTTTCCGTTATTCTCACCGGTTCTCAGGGGCCGATTCCCAGGCAACGATTCTCAGGAGTTGGGATAAGTCCTGGTGATCTCATAAGG
This sequence comes from Methanobacteriota archaeon, assembly GCA_043803325.1. Taxonomy (GTDB): domain Archaea; phylum Halobacteriota; class Methanomicrobia; order Methanomicrobiales; family Methanospirillaceae; genus Methanospirillum. Next base: position 3,326 of record JAZDKH010000219.1, read on the forward strand.
TCCGCAATACCTGGGACCTGCGCTGGCCTTCTGGTAGGGTGGTTGCCTGGTCTCTCGACTGCATCATCAAGTGCTGTTGTCAGTGCAGGGATCAGGTATGATACTGACAGGCGCAGGTATCTGGTTGCAAATGGTGCTGCGACTACGGCTAATGCGGTTATAGGTCTGGCAGCTTTTTATGGGATTGAACGAACAAGAAACGGGGTGATGGTTGCTCTCTCTTCATTGAATGTCCCTTCGTTTCCGGTACTACTGACGGTTTGTGCCGGGGTATCTCTTGTTGCCTATTATATCACGGTCAGATTTTCTGGCTCTGCATACCTCTTCTCAGGGGTGAGGGGCAGTACAATAAATATCATGGTCGGAGGTTTTGTAATCCTACTCAGTGCAATCTTTACCGGTCCTTTTGGACTTCTTATTCTTGCCTGCTCTACTGGGATCGGATTTATTCCCTATCTTTTGAATCTCTCGCGGGTCACCTGTATGGGGGCGGTGACGGTTCCAGTGATTCTATATTCTTTTGGGGTGGGGGGATTCTGATATGGGTTCACCTTTGATTGCTGATTCTGACATGGAGAGAGATATCAAAAGATACTGGTTTGGCGATCTGGTAGACGAGTGTTGGTTGCCCGCAGATAAGGATCCTGACTCTCTTCTAGAGAGAATGAGGCAGCATCACCTGGTTATGTGCAGCAGACCATCATGGAAAGAGGCAGTGCTCTGTGGTTTTTGCAGGGACCAGGATGAATATCTGTCCATTCTTCGTGATCTCGGTGTTCGATGGTCACAGGATACCGTGCAACGATATAATTCTTCAGATGAGGCACGTCTGATAAAATTAGTTCTGATACTTCGTGAGACAGATCTGATGATAAGCAGGGTGTCTGAACAACTTACCGCATGGCAGGATATGATTCGTGGAGATATTCATGCTGGTTCTTCTGTTGTGATGAGAATTGAGTCGGATTCTTTGAAGTCAGATAGGGGTGATGATAGTATTTCTCTACTCTCTCATGATCTTGTCCGTATGCGGGGGAGTAGATCCCGGTTGGCGCAGGATATTGCTAAGAGGTGCGAAAAAATTCTTCCGAATTGTTGTGAACTTGTTGGGCCCCTCGTTGCGGCACGGCTTGTTTCTGCTGCTGGGGGTCTAAACCGGCTTGCGAGAATGCCTGCATCTGCAATTCAGATATTGGGAGCGAAAAATGCTTTCTTTTCTCATCGGTCAACCGGTTCACCCCCGCCGAAACATGGTCTGATATTTGAACATAAACGGGTTCACACTGCACCGCGGAGGGTCCGGGGGAGGGTAGCTCGCACTATCGCAGCAAATCTGGCCATAGCTTCCAGAATAGATTGCTATCGTGGTCTCATAGATCTGGAATTTCTTGAAAAAGCAGAAATCCGGATAGAAAAAGCGGGTCAAAGATCATGATCTGGAAAGATGGAGTATTGTATACTACAGGGAGGCCTGTCAAAGGTGACCGAGTTTATGGAAAACTTCGTGTGTGGCCTCCTGAACGAAGTAAACTGGCAGCTCTCTATTATCTCGGCTCCGTCCCGGTAATAAATCAGAAAGATAGTATCCTGTATCTTGGGGCTGCTGCCGGGACAACTGTCTCATTTCTCGCAGATTTTGTAGGAATTATTTATGCCGTTGAGATGGCCCCTGCTCCGTTACCCCGTCTCCTTGAGATCTGCAGGGTGAAGAAGAATATCATTCCCATCCCTGCCGATGCATCCATTCCTGAAAAATATGCT
>JAZDKH010000220.1:0-7508 GCA_043803325.1 Methanobacteriota archaeon
TCATTAATAAAACTTATTCTGAATTTCATCTTGTGAAATATAATATAAGAACCCGGTGAACAGAATTTTTCATAATTGGTTGTTACCCCCAATCTGGAGAAAAACTTATTTATCAATGTTCATCGATTACTTTGTAATGGATAAAGAAAAAATCCGATTTATAATCGCTATCATAGCCGGATTCATAGTTATGATATTATTCGCTATGGTAACGGTGAATATTATGGAATTGATCCCCTTTTTTGGGCCGGTTATTGGGGGGTTCGTGGCCGGGCTTATTGCAGGAAAGGGTTTCCTGAACGGCGGAAAAGCAGCGGTGGTGGCAGGCTTGATGGGAGCAGTAGGGGTAGGTCTCGATATGATGTCAGATACTGCATTCTTTAAGGTGGCGGTACCTCATTCTCCTCAGATTGCAGGACTCCTCTTCCTCATTCTTGCACTGTTCTACTTCCCGATTCTTTCTCTTATTGGTGGAGTATTAGGCGGAGCATTAGAAGAGAAGATTAGACATTAAACCCCCTCTTTTTAAGATATCCTGTGTTAACCTCACTGATTTTTCATACGTTCTTCCATCTCAACCACTTTCCGTGTGATCTTCATCACAGAATCTGGATTGAGTGATATTGAATCGATGCCTTCCCTGACCAGAAACTCGGCAAACTCCGGATAGTCACTCGGTGCCTGACCGCAGATTCCGCTGTGTCGTCCGTTTCGTCGTGCACCCTGTATTGCCATGGATACAAATTTCATCACTCCAGGATCTCGTTCGTCAAATTCATGGGCAACAACTCCGGAGTCACGGTCAATACCGAGGGTCAGCTGGGTCAGGTCGTTCGATCCAATCGAGAACCCGTCAAACAAACGGCTGAATTCATCGATAAGGAGGATGTTGTTCGGGATCTCGCACATGACAAAGATTTTCAGTACGTTTACTCCCCGTTTAAGTCCATTCTTCTCCATTTCGGCTATAACTTTTTCTCCCTCATTGAGACTCCGGCAGAATGGGATCATGATGATCAGGTTTGCAAGCCCCATCTCTTCCAAAACTCGTTTCATCGCCTGGCATTCGAGAGCAAACCCTTCACGGTATCGCTCATCGTAGTACCGGGAGGCTCCGCGAAACCCGAGCATCGGGTTTGACTCATGAGGTTCGAAATAACTCCCTCCAATGAGATTGGCATATTCATTGGTCTTGAAATCGCTCATCCTGACAACAACCGGCTTTGGATAAAATGCGGCCGCAATCGTCCCGATGCCCTGAGACAGTTTCTCGACAAAATATTCTTTCCGGTCCTCGTACCCGTATGTAAGTTCACTAATCTTTGTCTTGTCCTTCTCATCGGTGACTTTTTCCGGGTGAACAAGAGCCATCGGGTGGATTCGGATGTAATTATTGATGACAAATTCCATCCTGGCAAGCCCGATACCGTCATTCGGGATCATTGAGAAGGCAAAGGCTTCTTCAGGGTTCCCGAGGTTCATCATTATTTTTGTTTTCGGACGTGCGAGATCTTTTAAGGATAAACTTTCGACACGGAACGGCAATATTTCCCCATATACGACCCCTTCGTCCCCTTCCGAGCAGTTTACAGTTACGTCCTGCCCGGTTCTAATCTTTTCCGTAGCATCGTTCGTTCCGACCACTGCCGGAACACCTAATTCTCGGCTGACAATCGCAGCATGGCAGGTCCGCCCTCCCCGGTTGGTAACGATAGCTGCGGCAGTCTTCATGACCGGTTCCCAATCGGGATTTGTGGTATCTGTGATCAGAATCTCTCCTGGCAGGAATTCGGAGAGATGGCTCACATCAGTGATTATCCGTGCCTTTCCTGCCGCGATCTTCTCACCTACACTCTTTCCTTTCACCAGTATCGATCCCCGTTTCTCAAGGTAATACGTAAGAAGTACGTCCTTCGCATCCTGTGAGTGGACGGTCTCGGGTCTTGCTTGTACAATAAACAATTCTCCGGTGATTCCGTCTTTTGCCCATTCTATATCCATCGGAACGGGTTGGTCAGCCTTTTGCGAGTAGTGGTCCTCGATCTTAAGAGCATACTGTGCCAGGGCCATGATTTCGTCATCAGTGATACAAAAACGCCGGCTTTCAGATACGGGTACTTCCACATTTTTCGTCAGGTCCTTAGATGTCCCCTGTCCGTAGATCATCTTGATCCGCTTATCACCGAGGTTTTTCCGGATAATGGCCTTATGTCCGGTTCGTGTGGTCTTTTTGAAGACATAGAACTCATCGGGATTAACTGCTCCCTGCACGATGTTCTCGCCAAGACCATATGAGCCGGTTATGAAGACAACGTCCCGAAACCCAGTCTCAGTGTCGAGGGTAAAGATCACTCCGCTAGAAGCCAGATCGGAACGAACCATCTTCATTACTCCGATAGAGAGGCCAACCTGGAAGTGATCGAATTTATTATCGATCCGATAGGATATCGCCCGATCGGTGAATAGCGATGCAAAACATTTACTGCAGGCCTCCCGAAGTGCATTATATCCCCGAATGTTCAGATAGGACTCCTGCTGGCCTGCAAAAGAAGCAGTGGGGAGATCTTCTGCGGTAGCTGAGCTTCTAACCGCAACATCGGTATCAGGGCCATATATTTCACACAATTTGTCATAGGCCTCCCGGATCACCTTCCAGAGATCATCTGGTATACCAACATCGAGGATCAGATCCCTGACTTTTTTCCCACGGCCTGCGAGATTGGCGATACTGGTCTTGTCAAGGCCAGTCAGGGTCTTTTTCATCTCATTGATGGTATCCCCTGTTTTTACTACATGCCAGTATGCCTCAGCAGTTATTGCAAAGCCATTTGGAATCTTCACTCCTTCCTTCGTCAGCTCCATGTACATCTCACCGAGTGACGCATTCTTGCCCCCGACAATGGGGACATCTTCGTTCCTGATCCCCTCAAACCAGCGTATATATTTTAATGGACTCATATCAAGGACTCCAGCAGTTTACTCTTTTGACCTGCATACCTGTTGCCATGAATTCCACGAAATTCTCTATAATCGTCGAAAGACAAGCGGCATTAAACTGGATATTTTCCGGTTGAGATCATCTACATCAGATCTGGTCAAGTCGCCTGAAATTGTAAATTATCATAATTCTCATGGAATAGTAATCAGAGGTATTACTATTGTGCCACTTTCTGGGTGAAGAATAATAGATGTTGGCTTTCAAAGCAATTTTTGCAAATATCTTTTTGAAATTAGTATTGGAAATAATGGGTCTTTGAACTCTTTAACCTATCAGGACTTTCTAGCCGTTTTCGGAAATATATGATGCTAATTAATGATAAGGATCTCATAAATATCCCCGCAACTTATTTGGTGTCTAAACTCATTAATGAATCAATTTCAAGGATCAATCCAATAACCTCATCTATTATCTGTTCCTGGAGTAATTTACTATCTGCTTTGATATTAAGCCGGATCACTGGCTCTGTATTAGACAAACGGAGATATAACCAACCAGGAATCGAACTCAACAGTCAGGCGATCAGGCCAGTGTGTCTTTGCACCCTTAAATACGGTCATCAGAGAAGCAATGATTGTATCATTTCTGGAGATTTACATGCTTAGTTCACTAATAGAATAGTATTTCATGAGTGGGCGAACCACGGAGGCGATTATCCTCTTGAAGTTCGCGACTGTGACCGCGAACACGGTCTGGAAGACGTTACTCAGCTGTCATGTCGAGTATGCTTCCCGTCCTCGCGGATTCGGTTTGTCGATCTCTCTGGAGATGACGGTCCCATCCCGAGCGGTCCGGGGATGTATTCCGGAAGATCGTGGATATCCGGTTTGTCTCGAAGGATGTGAGCGGGGGTGTTGGGGGGGCGTGAGTGAACCACGAGAGCCTCAACCACGGGGAGGCGTTGCGGCGGCCTGGGAGAAGGCCAACCAGGAGAGGGACTGGGAGTAGTGCAAGAAAATATTACCGGAACCGGACGGAGCAAGGAAAGGGAGGTGAATAACTATTATATTAAGATGAAATCTTCACATTTCGCTAGACCGCATTTTTGAATCTAATTTTACCTTATTGTAACATCTTGGGCATTGGACTTTTGTTGGTCTTCTCAACCGTTCCAATCCAATAAGACGCGACCCCATGTATGTCCATTCATGGTTACATAGATGGTATATTACCTGGCAGGATGATTATTGAGGTTCCATTGAATAGCATCGTTCAGATTAGAGTTTCTGTGCGGCGCGAACGAACCGTGAAAGTGATCGCTACTTCTTCTATCCTATGATGTATCCCAACTTTTATCAAGTATATTTCGTAATAAAAAACAGCATGACACGAATGAAGAATAACTTACCCTTGATGGTGGTCGGTCTTGCCCTTTTAGAAGGATTGGTTATATATCTCAACATGGTGGTGCATCCTGATAGACAACCCACACTTACCATCGTTATCGTCATTCTTTTTGCCATCGCAAGCGGACTCTCGGTATGGTATAGAACCCGAGTTTTAGGTATGACATACTCCTGAAGAATTCAAAAGTCAAAAATAAAACGACTATACCCACGAATTTGAATCCATTGACCAGTTGATTGGAATTAGTAAATAGTTTTTAATTTTATACCCATCACCGGTGTAAATCCGATTATTCTTCAATCTATTAGAAATTAGTTAAGAGCGGAATTGTGAAACTCGGTATTGAATCAAATTTTGGAACGACAGATTAGAGATAAATATCACCCCGTGTAATGAACGTAATCCCTGATACAGGTTTTTATGCGAATATATTTTTTATAAAACTAGGTCAGGGACAGGAAATGTAAACAAATGACTGATAATTCAAAAGGAGAGCCCAGGAGTACCAGGGATATTGCCAAGGCTATACATGTCGTATCATATAATGCAAAGATTACCGTCAATAGGATACAAACGACGCAATTACCTTATGGAATATATTGCCACACCTGAAACATCTTCGATATGACTTATTAGCCACAGTGATACGAATTCGTATCAGGAGATTCTAATTATGGACGTATTCACCCTAATAATTCTTGCAGTAATTTTTATTATAATTATTACGATTGTCGCCATGGCGATACGGATTGTCAACCAGTGGGAGCGGGCAGTAGTCCTGTTCCTGGGGAAATTTGTTGGTATTAAAGGCCCAGGATTGTTCCTTATTATTCCGTTCCTGAATCAGATCCCGTATATTATCGATCTCCGGGTTGTAACAACATCATTCAAGGCAGAACAGACGTTAACAAAGGACACAGTTCCTGTTAATGTAGATGCAGTCTTATTCTGGCAGGTGATTGATGTAGAGAAAGCGGCGTTGGAAGTCAAGGATTATATGAATTCGATCTCTTTGGCATCGCAAACTGCACTCAGGGATGTTATCGGGAAAACAGTTCTTTCTGACATGCTTACCGGGAGGGAGGCGATTGACGCTGAACTTCAGAGGTTGATTGGGGACCGTGTCAGTGGATGGGGAATCAAGATCCTTTCAGTTGAGATCCGTGATGTGGTTATTCCGGGGGCTCTTCAGGATGCAATGTCCATGCAGGCTCAGGCAGAACGTGAACGGCAGGCCCGGGTCATTCTCGGTGATTCTGAACGACAGATCGCTGAAAAATTCGAACAGGCTGCGAAGAGTTATGAGAACAATCCTACCGCACTTCATCTGAGGGCGATGAACATGCTCTATGAAGGATTGAAAGGAGGACATTCAACAATTGTCATAGTGCCATCAACTGCTCTTGAAACCATGACGCTCGGGGATACAACAGGAACCATAGCGCTTGCAAAAACGATAAGAAATGAGCAGAAAGAGCATGCGGAGCAGGAGAAACCACCGCAAGAATGAAAAAAATAAGGGTGAATATTTTTGCTGATATATTCCGGCATCTTCATTAAATGTTCTGGAAATATTACCCCCCTTATCACCACCTTCATGAACCATGGAAATTTATTGGCCAAATGGGAAATTTTTAATGATTGGAAACCCCAAATCGGCAATCACTTGAAGATCAGAATTTTTTACTCGACCTGTTCGTTATCAAAAAGATCAGATATAGTGATCACATCGATAAGCCTTTTGAGGTGCTGCATGACCGCCCCGACCTGAGGATCATCTCCGAGTACGACAATGGTGATCCGACTCATGTCCGGGTTTTCTCGATATTAATTCCTCGTCGGATGATAAGCCCGGTGACCCGGGAGAGAACTCCGGCCTTAATCTCCACAAGGATAGACAGCGTATTTACCTTCATAATGGGTGCCGCTCCCCGATCATGTTGTTGATCGCTGCGCCACTTCGCACCATCGGATGTACATTTTCATCACGCTCAATCCGAAAATCCAGGACAAGTGGCCCTTCGCACTCAATTGCGGTTGTTAATGCCGACTTGACCTCATCACAGGACTTCACTTTGACACCATCGATCCCGTAGGCCTGTGCAATATTTACAAACTCAACAGGTGGAGCCCAGTGTAGGATTAGCGCCTGTCGTAATAGAGTTCCTGCCACTGTCGGACCATGCTGAGATACATGTTGTTTAAGAAATACAACGCTGGCTGAAGCCCACAATGGATCAATCGGTTTTTAGAAACATTGATGGATCCGCATCGCGGATCAACCCGAGAACTTCGTCTCTTTTCTGTTCCAATAATGATTCACTGTCTGCTTCAATATTAAGCCGGATCACGGGCTCTGTATTTGATGAACGGAGATTAAACCACCAGGAATCAAACTCAACTGTCAGCCCGTCAAGCCGGTCTGTCTTTGCACCCTTATATACGGTCACCAGGGAAGCAATGATGGCATCCTTGTGAGAGACCCGCATGTTCAATTCACCAGTAGAATAGTATTTCATGAGAGGGCGGACAAGGGACGAAAGTGGCTCCTTTTTCATTGAAAGAAGGTTTGTCATCGCAATCATCGCCATAAGACCACAGTCGGTATAACCCAGATCCCGAAAATAATAATGGCCAGATAATTCTCCGGCGAAGAGGGCGTTTTCTTCTCGCATCCGTGTTTTGATGAATGTATGGCCAACCCGGCACCGTGTACCTGTTCCACCAAGTCGCTCAATCGTCTTAGCGACCATCCGGCTTGAACGAAGATCATACAGAATCCTCGCTCCCGGTTCCTGTATGAGAAAAAATTCTGCAATCAAAGCCGTTACGATATCGGGAGGGACCTGCAGGCCCTGTTCATCAACAAAAAGGCACCGGTCGGCATCCCCATCAAAGGCAACGCCCAGATCTGCTTTTTCTGCTATTACTCTTTTTTCTAGCTCTTTTGCTGCATTATGGATGAATGGGTTGGCACCATGATGAGGAAAATTCCCATCTGGTTCAGTATTGAGGGGGATCAGATTCCATAACACGGACTCATTAATCAGCCCTCCAATTTCAGGCCCGGACATGCCATCTCCGGCATCAACGACGATTGTCAATGGTTTTTGCCCCTGAATAAACCCGGTCAGTTTTGCAAGATATTTTTCGATCAGATTGT
>JAZDKH010000221.1:0-3126 GCA_043803325.1 Methanobacteriota archaeon
GCCGACTTTACCCGGGGTTCGGGAAGCACCAACAACTGCAATGGATGATGGATGGAGGAGATCAGGAACGGGGGGAAGCACCTGAACCAAAGGAAGAATATCTTCTGGTCCGGTTTTTACAAATATCCTGGCATCTACGGCGCAGGTTCCTTCTTCCCATAGTATGAGTGGATTGATATCAAACTCTACAATATCAGGTTCTTCAAGAAATAATCTGGTAGCTTTTTGCATCGTCTCAAGGAGGGCCTTCTCATCAAGTGGGCGATGTCCACGGTACCCTGTTATCAGTTGGTACCCTTTCATCTCCTGAATCATCAGCTTTAATTCGGAGTCTTTGACCGGAAGAATCCGCATAGAAAAATCATGGAGGAGCTCGACAAGAATACCCCCCATACCCACGGTGAGAACCTTTCCAAATGCTGGGTCTGTCCTCCCTCCGATAAGGAATTCTACTCCTGATTGCTCCTCTTTTTCTATAAGATATCCGGATATTTCCGCCTGGGGATCATAGGCATGTACCCGCTCATCAATTCCGAGCAGAGCTTCCATGAGTGCTTCTTTGCATGAGATATGGAGAACTACGCCTCCTGCATCGGTTTTATGAACAATCTGCGATGAAACAACTTTCACAACAACAGGGAATGATATCTCCTCTGCTGCGGCACTTGCTTCTTCGTGAGTGGTCACATATCGGTACGATGGAACCGTTATCCCGTACCTGTCCAGAAGGGTATATCCTTCCTGTTCTGCAAGCAGCCGTCGATTCATATTTTCTCCCAATATGTGACAGCATTAGTAACGGTATCAGATAAGAGTTGCGAATGAAAGCAAAAAAAAAGATTATCTGTTCTGTAAAAGAGCCTGAAAAATTCCTTTTCGTAGAATATCCTTAGTTACCTTTCCATCAGATGACATTGTTGTCAGACTCTCAAGTGGAATTCCGTTAATTAGAAATTCCGATGTTTCTTCGGTAATATCAGGACTGAATGTATTATTGATGAATGTTAATTCAACACTTGATACTGCGAGATCCCTGGAGAGTGCGTAAATACTCTCCTCTATCTCCTTATCCTGATCAGTCTGTTCTCCTTTATGTCGCCATTCAACACGCAGGGAAATTTTTTCAATGTTTCCACCGCATCCGGTACATGACTCACATGAATCTGGGGAACATCCAGTATTCTTTTGATTTTCCATTTGTATCACCAGAGTGAAATCTTTTGGATATGAAATTTTTCATATCAAATAAAGATTCGGTACAATATGCATTGAAACCTGATGAGGTATTCGAACAGTAACTGAAGATACTTTATCATAGGTAATACAAGAGGGGGGATAATGTGCAGCCAACCCAGCCGGGACTTTGCGTGAATCAGGGGAGATACGGATGGGGGGGTATGGTTGTCCTTATGAATCGGAGTCGATGCGCCCCGGTCTGTGGCTTCGCACACATATACCTCATGTCGCGGGGTATATGAATGTTAAAGAAGCAGGGTGAAAGTATTTTCATTTAATATCTTTCTTATCGAATTAATTTCTTGATGCCTTAAATTTAAAAATAATTCGATTTGTGCATATTTTTTTCCTATAATATATTTTCACTCATAAGATAAGAGAGTGAGATTATCAGGTTGTCTTATCAGATTAAGGCCGGAAGAATCTTTGGTGAGGCATCCTCGATCTGATCAGGCACCCCGTATGCAGAATCAGATAATTGCTCACATTGATATGGATTCGTTCTATGCTTCGGTAGAGATACGCGACGACCCGTCGCTTCTCGGCCGGCCGGTGGTGATTGGGTCAGATCCTCAGGAAGGTCGAGGAAGAGGGGTTATCAGTACCTGTTCTTATGAGGCGCGAAGGTATGGTCTTCACTCAGGAATGCCTATCTCAAGAGCCTGGCATCTCTGTCCTCATGCCGTTTACATTAAACCAAGTGGTAAATACGAACTGGTATCAGCAAGGATTATGAGTCTCCTTCATGAGTTGATCGAGGAGGTTGAGCAAGTAAGCATAGATGAGGCATATATGAATTTTTCAAATTGTGCAACCTGGGATGCGGCACGATTTTTGGCACAGAGAATCAAAGATGCCATCCTTGATCGTGAACATCTTACCTGTTCAATCGGCATTGCTCCCGCACGAACATATGCAAAGATTGCTTCAGATCTTCAGAAACCTGACGGACTTGTGGTTATTCCTCCGAGGGATTTGAAAGGAATTATTGATCTTCTTCCTGTTTCGAAAATTCCAGGTATCGGAAAAAAAACCATACCAGCTCTTGATTCACATAACATTCGAACCATCCAAGATCTGGCCAGTTCAGATATTCAGATTCTACAGGATATTTTCGGGGGCTCTGCTATCAGAATTCAAGAGGTAGCAGCTGGTCTCGACATCCAGGGGCTGAAAGATCAAGGTCCACAGCGATCAATAGGACGGGAAACTACCTTTCCCGTGGATACATGTGATATAAATCTGATCTCTGATACTATCCGAATCCTTGCATCATCACTCTATGCTGAACTGGTGCGAAAGAAAGGGCGGTGCCGGACAGTAGGAATTCGAATCCGGTATACGGGTTTTATTACGCAAACTCGCGCGATTTCATCTTCCCATGCTCATGATAATGAGATGATGATCCTCAAAACTGCACTCTCTCTATTTGATGAGTTTTGGAGTGGTGAGCCGGTTCGTCTGATTGGAATCCGCTTATCTGGTCTGGTGTATCAGGATCCGGTCCAGAGTACTCTTCAGCAATTTAGTTCATTCTAATCGTAACACTCTGAAAAAATGGTATAGGTTAAGGCCAGAAAAATTGGATTGCAAAAGCTACCAGATATGTTGCTATGCCAATGAGGATCTGTGGAAGGGTATAATTTCGAAATACCGTCTTCACATCGTCCCCGGTTGTCCGATGCAACAACCAGAAATATGGATCTGTCACAAAGCAGATGATCCCTGCACCTGCGATAATCATAAGGAAGAGAGCAAGAGGGTTCATCATTGCCGGGATGCCTGTCTGAGCAATTATTTGCGCGGTTAGAATTGATGTAACAATTCGGGATCCCTGTGCTGTCTGTATCAAGGCAGCGAGTACGAAGGGAATAAGAATCACCGGCAGGT